>JAPKMO010000089.1 GCA_026645945.1 Anaerolineae bacterium | reverse complement strand
AACGGCACGTTCGGATACTTCTCTCGCAGGTCGTACAGACTAGCAGCGCTGGCCGCATTACAGGCCAGCACGATCACCGCCGCGCCGCGTTCCAGCAGAAAGCGCGTGATGGCCGTTACATAACCGCGTGTTTCTGCAGCCGGGCGCGGGCCATAGGGCAGGTGGGCCTGATCGGCGATATAAAGCGTGGGGTGGTTGGGCAGCAGGCGGTGAATCTGCCGCAGCACCGACAGCCCGCCGATGCCGGAATCGAGAACGCCGATATATGGGGTGCTGGCCGTCATTGGGATGGCTCGCTCACAAAACCCTGAATAAAACGCCCCCCGTCTCGAACGACGCGGACAGGGGAGCGAGAAGCCGCAAAAAGCATGTTAAGGGGCGTGAGTTCCATTTGCCGCCTGAACAAAAGCGCGGAACAATCGGCGCATGGGTTCATGCTCGCGGAACAGGTCTTCTGGATGCCACTGCACGCTGAGGACGAAGGTTTTATCCGGCAGTTCTGTGCCTTCCAGCACGCCGTCCGGGGCATAAGCCGTCACCTGGAGCGGTGGGGCGTGCCGTTCGACCGACTGGTGATGCACGCTGTTCACCGGCAGGTGGGTCGTCCCCAGGATGGCCGCTAACCGGCTGGTAGGGTCAACTTCGACCGTGTGCGCCAGCGCATGACGCGGCAGGCAGTCGTGGTTGATGGTCGTCTGCACCTGGGACGGAACATCCTGAATCAACGTGCCACCGAGGGCGACGTTCAGCAGCTGGTGTCCCCGGCAAATAGCAAAGGTGGGCAGGTCGTCCTCGACTGCCCAGCGAGCAAGCTGCAATTCGGCCTGATCGCGGTCGGCGTCCACCTTGCCGGTAGCCGGGTGGCGCTCCGCCCCGTAAACTGCCGGATTGATGTCCTCGCCGCCGGAAAGCAGCAGGCCGTCCAGCCGTTCATAAATCTGCCGTCGGGTTTCAGCATCCACGCTCAACGGAATCAGCACCGGCAGGCCGCCGGCATCGGCAACGGCCTGGATACAGCCCAGATAACCCCGGTTAAAGTGCCAGCCGGTGGCGGGCGAAACATAGTTTGAAGTTGTAATACCGATGAGCGGCCCCAAAGCCTAGCGCCTTTTCTCCTTCAGGCGGGCAGCTTTACCGCGCAGATCGCGCAAATAATAAAGCTGGGCGCGGCGCACTTTGGCGCGGCGTAAAATTTCGATTTTTTCGACGCGCGGGCTTTTGAGCAGGAATGTACGCTCCACGCCAATGCCATGACTGGCGATGCGGCGCACGGTGAAGTTTTTCTCGTTGCCGCCGCCGCGCAGCCGGATGACCACACCCTGGAAAACCTGGATACGCTCCCGGTCGCCCTCGACGATGCGGACGTGAACTTTTACCGTATCACCGGCCTGGATTTCGGGATGGTCGCGGTCTGGCGCGACCAGGGATGCCATAAGTTGATTCACGATAGTCTGCCCTTCCGAACAAAATACGCCGTTAGGCGTATCCGCTTATTCGTCCATAAACCGGAATTATAACATCCTACAGGGCGCGAAAAAAGGCCGTAGTTTGCCGCTAAAGTCCTAACCGCCGCGCCGCCCACAGCAGTGCGATCAGGCTTTTGCCATCGCTGATGCTGCCGCGTTCGATCAGCGCCAGCGCCTCGGCCAGCGGGATACGTTCCAACTCGATGAACTCATCTTCATCGCCATCCAGGGGGGCTTCGCTCAGGCCGGTTGCTAGGTACAGGTGAATGTATTCGGTGGTGTAACCGGGGGTGGGGTAAAAACCACCCAGCCGCTCCAGGTGGGCGGGGCGGTAGCCCGTTTCTTCCTGGAGTTCGCGCGCGGCGCAGATTTCTGGCGCTTCGCCCGGCTCCAAAAGCCCGGCAGGGATTTCCAGCATGGGCTGGTTTGCGCCGATGCGGTACTGTCGCACGAGCAGCACATTCTGGCGGTCATCGAGCGCCACCAGCGCCACCGCGCCCTGATGCTGGATGACCTCGCGCTGCATAATCTGACCGCCGGGGGTGCGAACGCGGTGAACGTCCAGCTTAACGACACGCCCTTCATAAATATGCTCGGTATCGAGAATGGTTTCCTGCATAACGCGGCTCCCTGTTAAAAAGCAGAGGCGGGTTATCGAAACCCGCCCCATCTGGCACGAAGTTCACAGCCCGGCTTAACCCGGCGGAATCACCAACTGCTGGTTAATCAGAATCAGGTTGATATTTGAGATGCCGTTGGCTGCCGCGATAGACATCACCGGGACGCCGCAGCGCAGCGAAATTTTAAACAGCGTGTCGCCCTGCTGGACGGTGTACGGCGAGCCGCACAGGCCGGTGCCGGGCGTTCCGCCATCGGTCGGTGGTATCGTGCCGCCTGTGCCGCAGCCGGGGATGGTAATCTGCTGACCGACCACGATCAGATTCATATTGGGAAGCTGGTTGTAGCGGGCGAGTTCGTACACATCCACGCCATAACGCAGGGAGATGCGGAACAGGTTTTCCCCGGCCTGTACCGTATGCACGCAGTCCGTACCCACAACCGGCTGGTCGGTGAAGGGTGTTGGCGTGGGGGTGGGCATTTCGGTCGGGAAGCCAAAGCCGGAGCCGAAAGCGGTCGCGGTCAGATTAAACGCCTCGGTTGCGGTCGCATTAGCGATAATGGCGGTAGCCGTCAGGAATACCGGGTCAATGTCTTCTTCTAACGGCTGCTGCTCCTGGAACAGACTCTCCGCCGGGTCAATAGTTGGCAGTTGGGCGATGTCCAGGCCGTCGCCCTGCCCCAAAATATCATCGGTCGGCAGGGGAGGGAACAGCAGGTCGGTGGTGGGAACTGCCGCGAAGGTGTCCTGGGTCGGGAAAAACGGTTCTGGTGTGGCGAGGTCAAGCGGGGATTCGGTCGGGAACACTTCAACCGGCGTTTCAGTCGAAAGGATTGGTTCGGGCGTCGGCGGCAGAGTATTGGTCGGCGGGATGAACTCACCCATTTCAATTGGGGACAGTGGTTGAGGCTCGACGCCGCTCTGCTGGTAACATCCGGCAGCCGCCAGCACCACCAATAAAGAACCGATCAGCCAGCGCCAACGGTGTTGTGATTTCAGCATGTTCCCCGGCCTCCCCGCCAGCATAAAATGAGCGTTTCTGTCAGTCTACCATTTGCGCTCATTCTTCACAAGCGGAATCGCTACAGAACCGGCAGCATGACCGTGACCTTTGTGTACTGGTCGGGGATGCTTTCGATGCTGGTTTCGCCGCCGTATAACTCGGACAGCCGGCGCGTGATAATCAACCCCAGGCCCAGCCCCTGCTGCTCAAACCACTTACGCTCGAACTGCATGTAAGCGCCGATGGCGCTGATCTGCTTGGGGGTCATGCCCCGGCCATGATCGAGGACCTGGATGCAGTACTGGTTGTGGCTGTTCATCTCGGTGGACACCAGCACTGATGTCCCCCATCGGGAGAACTTAAACGCATTGTCTACCAGTTCCTCGACGATTTTTTTTAAATGATCCGGCAGGAGGGGAAGCGTAACATCGGCTTCGATTTTCAACGACAGATCATCTTCGCGGTGGAAATCCTGAGCTTTTTGCAGCGCGGTATCCTGAACGATCAGGCCGGGGTCGCTGGTTGTATAGGTCTGGAGGATTTCCTTCCATTCCGGGCTGGTGGCCATGGCTTCCAGTTGGGCATAAGCCAGGTAGTTTTCAGTCAGCCGGTACAGGCGCGACCCGGCGGCGCTGATATACTGCGCCATTTCGGCGATCTGCTCGGCTTCACGGGTATCGCAGTCGCTGGCGATGATGTCGGAAAAACCCAGGATGCTGGTAAGCGGCGTGCGGATTTCGTGCGGCAGCGCCAGGATGATACTCTCGCGCAGGTCTTCCAGGCGTTTATCTGACAGGTTTTTCAGTGCGTCGCGTTTTTGAAGCTGGGTGCGAACAGCCGCAATCAATTCCGAAGCGGAGAAGGGTTTGGTGAGGTAGTCGTAAGCCCCCATTTCCATGCCTTTACGCATGTCGCTTTTGTCAGCTTTGGCCGTTAAAAAGATGAACGGCGTGGTCGTGATGCCGGGGTCTTTTTTGAGTTCCGCCAGCACCCCGTAGCCGTCCAGTCCGGGCATGAGAATATCACAAATGATGAGGTCGGGTACAAACTCGCGGGCGCTTTCTACACCTTTAAGGCCATCTTCTGCACCGCGCACGTTAAAACCCTCGTAACTGAGCATCTCGATAATATCTTTTCGTAATGACAGGGTATCTTCGATAACCAGGATTTTTGACATAAACGTTTACCTTCCAAAGCGTGTGTGGCGGAACAATTTTATTGTACTACCGGAGAGGCAAAAGGTAACAAAAAGTTTTGTGAACAATTCTTGCATTAACGCGGGCCAAGACGATCAAAAGGCGCGGTAGTCATTCGTCGCGCACCGGCGGAAGATGCGCGACGACCACAGCTATCTATAACACTGACGCCGTTTGCAGAATCGGCAGCCGGTTTTTGAATCGCTGAACGAAACGGCGCGGTTAGCTTGAAAGCTGGCTGATTATCACCAGTACAATCAGGGCTACCGGCAGCGACAGCACGACTGTGACGACCGTATGGATCAGCCGCCGCTGCGACACCTGAAGCCAGACCAGGATTACCGAAACGATCAGCGCAAAGACAAAATACAGGAAAATCAGCGTGAAGGCCGCGCCGATGCCGCAGGCAAGGCCTGCGCCGATGGCCCCCCCAATTCCGCTGCCGGGGGCGGGCGGCGGGCAGCTAAATCCCACCGCCGTCAGGATGCTGTCCAGGACATCGTAGGGCAGAAGCACCAGCAGTGCCACGCCGATAAATGCCGCCAGCAGGGTGCTGATAATGATCGCTCGCCAGTTCATCGTCCACCCACCTCACTTGTATTCCTCGTCCCAACAGATACGATTCATCTTGACTCGACGGTGATGGTATTGGCTGCGAAAGCAGGATGCAAAACCGCTCCCAGGTATTCTAACATTGATTCTTACAACAGCGCCAATCACCACAACCAGCGGGGTGGGGATGTTTTAAACCAGAACCGGCGGTCAGGGTCAGTTCAGCGGCAGCCCTGCCGCCATTAGCGCGAGGATGAGGATGCCGGCCAGGATGCGGTAAACCCCGAACAGGTTAAAGTTGTTGCGGGAGACATAACGCAGCAGCCAGCCCATTGCCGCCCAGGAAACCACCGCCGAAACCACCGCGCCGACCAGCAAATAGCCCATGTCATCCGGCGAGAGCTTGTCCAGGCTGGTCAGCAGGTCGAAGATGGTGGCTGCGCCGAGGGTGGGGATGGTGAGATAAAAGGAAAACTGGGTGGCGGTGCGGCGGTCAAGGCCGGCCACTCGCCCGCCGATGATCGAAGCGCCGGAGCGCGACACGCCCGGAATCAGCGCGACCATCTGCGCCACCCCGACGACCACCGCCTGGCGCAGGTTGACGGCGGTGACTTCGGTTGTGCGAACAGGGATGGGGCGGCGTTCGACGATCAGGAAGATAATCCCGCCGACGATCAGCGAAACGGCTACCACTTCCGGGGTATACAGCACTGTTTTAATCCAGTCTTTGAACAAAAAGCCGAGCGCTCCCGCCGGAATGACGGCGACGAGAATACCCAACCAGAAGCGCCGGATGCCAGCATCGTGGGGGGCGCTGCGGATTTGCTGAAGCAGTTCGGCGCGGTAGAAAACCAGCACCGCCACCACCGAACCGACCTGGATGAAAATTTCAAATGTGCCTTCCATCTGCCGGCCAAAGTCCAGCAGCGCGGCGGCGACGATTAAATGGCCGGTGGATGAAATTGGCAGGTATTCTGTGACGCCCTGCACGACGCCCAGGATAATCACTTTCAGCCACTCTATCATGCTGTGTTTTCCTCAATGGATTAGCGGAAAAAAGAAATCGTCTGGTAAACAGGTGGTTTTAGCCCACATTCGACGGGTTGAAACCCGCTGTTTCCCGGCAGACCGGCGGCGAGTTATCATAGCCCTCTGTTAACGGCGCTGTCAACCGCCGGTTGTACGATTGTACAGTCCGCCATCCCACTTGCCGTATGGTATCATCGGTGTGTGTGGGGATGGTTGTTTGCTATTCCGGTTGTGCCTTTGTTTGCGCGCCGAAGCGAGGTGTTTGCGTGGCCGCCTATTTTCAACTTCTGCGAAGAAACCCGGATTTCGCCCGTTTGTGGATTGCCCAGGTTATCAGCCTGTTGGGGGATTGGTTTAACGTCATTGCCCTCTCGGCGCTGGTTTCGGAATACAGCGGCGGCTCCGGTATGGCGATCAGCGGCTTGCTGATCGCGCGGTTTCTGCCGCCGCTGGTTGTCAGCCCGCTGGCGGGCGTGCTGATTGACCGCTTCGACCGCAAACGGCTGCTCATTCTCAGCGATGTGCTGCGAGCGGTTATCATCCTGCTGCTGCTGTTCGCCACCGGCCCGGATATGTTATGGCTGATCTATCTGCTCACCGTTATCCAGTTCTGCCTGTCGGCGCTGTTCGAGCCGGGGCGTTCGGCCATCATGCCCAGCCTGCTGCAAGCGGATGATTTGCTTAAAGCCAATACGCTGGGCAACGTCACCTGGTCGGTGATGCTGGCCTTCGGCGCAATGGCCGGTGGGGCTGTCACGGCGGCGCTGGGTACGGCGGCGGCGCTGGTTATTGATGCGCTGACGTTTCTTGTATCAGCCTGGTTCATCACCCAGATCAAAACGCGCCCGGAACCGGCGGCTGCGGCTTCAGCCGCGCAGCGCAGCGGGGGCAGTTTTCGAGAAGGGCTGCGTTATCTGGCGCAGCATCCGGCTTCGGCGGCGCTGCTGTTCGTCAAGCTGGGGCTGAGCATTGGCAATGTGGATTCGCTCATCATCGCCTACGGGACGATTTTGTTTGTGATGGGAGAAAGCGGTACAGGGTCGCTGGGCGTGCTTTACAGCGCCTTCGGCATCGGCGCGGTGCTGGGGCCGGCGCTGCTGAACCGTTTCAGCGATGGCTCGGTGCGAACCCTGCGGCGGCTGGTGATCGTTGGGTACGTGCTGGTGGTAGCCGGATGGGTGCTGCTGGGCGGCGCGGCTGGTCTGTGGGTCGCTGCGCTGGCTTTGATCGTGCGTTCGATGGGTGGTTCGATCAACTGGACGTACAGTTCGACCATGATTCAGATGGGGACGCCGGATCATTTTCTGGGTCGTGTGTTTTCGCTGGATTGGGTGGGTTTTTCCCTGGCGCAGACCATCAGCACGCTGATAACCGGCCTGCTGCTCGATACACTCGGCGGCCACAACGCGCCGGTGATCGCGCTTGGCACAGGGATGGTTTCCATAATTCCGCTGGCCGTGTGGTGGCTGATCGTTCACCGGCTGGAACACGCTGCGCCGGAGCCGGCGGCTGCCGCCAGCCCGGTTGAAACTTAAAAGCGCGGCGGTTACTCCAAGCGGATGCGCGGGTTCAGCACCGCGTACAGTACGTCGGCGGTCAGGTTCGCCAGCGCAAAAAAGAAGATCGTCACCATCACCACCGCTTGCAGCACGAACAGATTTTTCTGTTTGACGGCCTCTACCATCAGCGCGCCCAGACCGGGGTAGTTATAAACGTTTTCGATGACCACCAGCCCGCCGATCAACCAGCCAAAGCTGATGGCGATCACGGTGATGGTGGGCAGCAGGGCATTTCGCAGCACGTGTTTGAAGATAACCTGCCGCCGGGGCAGTCCCTTCAAAATGGCCGTCCGCACGTAGGGTTTTTTAAGTTCGTCCAGCACGCCGGCCCGAGTCAGCCGGGACACATAACCGATGAGGACGAACGTGGCGGTGATGGCGGGCAGAATAAGCTGGCGAATCCAGTCCGCCAGCGTATTGTCCGGGACGGTAGAGGTGGCCGGCAGGCCAAGCGCCCGCGCCCCCAAAGCGATTCCATTGATGAGGACGAGACCGGTCACAAACTCCGGCAGGCCGACCACCGACAGCGACAACAGCGAGATGGCGCTGTCCACCCAGGTATTTTCCCGCAGCGCGGCGGCGATGCCCAGCAAAACCGAAGCCGGGATGGCGATAACCAGCGTCATCAGTGTTAGCCGCAGTGAATTGCTAATCCGGTCTGTAACCAGGGGGCGCACCGGTCCCTGTGTGCCGGTGAACGAACGCCCCCAATCGCCGGTGACAAATTTCATCAGCCAGTTGGCGTACTGCACCGGGGCGGGGTCGTTCAGCCCAAATTCGGCGCGGAACTGTTCCAGCGCCTCCGGGGATGCCTCGCGCCCCAGAATAAGCCGCGCCACGTCGCCCGGCACGAGCTGTGTTAAAGCGAAGATGATAGCCGAGGTGATAAACATGGTCACGATCAACAACAGGATGCGGCGGATGATGTAACGGAGCATAAAAGCCTCTGTATAAGGCAGGTTAGGGCGCGCTGTTCTGCAAAACGATCAGGTCTTCGATAGGAATGTGACAGCGAATACGATGGCCGCTGCCGGCCTCGCGCCAGGGCGGTTCTTCCTGTTCGCAGATCGCCCCGATTTTGCGCGGGCAGCGGGTGTGGAACCGGCAGCCGCACGGAATATGAGCCGCGCTCGGCACTTCACCCTCCAGCCGGACGTTTCCCTGTTTGATGCGTGGGTCGGGCGCGGGGATGGCCGACAGCAGCGCCTCGGTATAGGGGTGTGAGGGGGCGCTGTAGACCTGTTCGGTGCTGCCTTCCTCGACGATCTGCCCCAGATACATCACGGCGATCCAATCGGCCAGATAGGCGATAGCCGCCAGATCGTGCGAGATGACCAGATACGATGCGCCCTCGCGCGCGCGCAGGTCTTTGAGCAGGTTTAAAATGACCGCCTGCACCGAAACATCCAGCGCCGAGGTTGGTTCATCGGCCACGACCAGCGCCGGGTTGGCGGCGAAAGCGCGAGCGATAGCAACGCGCTGTTTTTCGCCGCCGCTCAGTTCGGCGGGGTAGCGCCCGGCATAATCGGGCGTCAGCCGGACGGCGGCCAGCAAGTCAATCACGCGCGCCTGGATGCGTTCCGGCGTCAGCGGTTCGGTTTTCAGGCGGCGAATGGTGCGTTCCAAAGCCTGCCCGACCGTTTGGTAGGGGTTGAGGGTGTCGTTCGGGTTTTGAAAGACCATTTGCAGCTCGCGCAGAAAGGCACGGGAACGCCGGCGCAGCATATTGGGGATCATAACATCCAGCAGCAGAATGCGGCCCTCGTCTGCCGTTTCCAGTCCCACAATGCAGCGCGCTAGAGTCGTTTTGCCGCTGCCGCTTTCGCCCACCAGCCCCAGCGTGGAACGCGCCCGCACCCGCATCGTCACGCCGTCTACCGCCTGCACGAAGCGCGATTCATCGCCTGCCACCCGGCTGAACAGCGTGCGGCTGCCATAGCGTTTGCTCAGCCCTTCAACATTTAGCACATGGGCTTCGCCGGGCAGCGCGGGCCACTGTGCGGCGGGTGGCTCGTGCGGCGTTTCCACCGGCAGCGTCCCGTCGGCGATTTCGCGCCAGCGGTGGCACTTCACCAGCCGGCCAGGGCCGGTTTCTTCCAGAGGTGGTTTTTCATCAAAACACTGCTGCAAGGCCACCGGGCAGCGCGGCGCAAATACACAGCCGCGCGGGCGTTCGGCCAGCGAAGGGGCGACGCCAGGGATGGTCGGCAGCCGCGTTTCGTGGCCGGGAAGCGGCCGCGGGATGCTGGCGAGCAGGCTGATGGTATAGGGGTGGAGCGGGTTGGCGTACAGTTCGTCAACCGGCGCGCAGGCCATCACCTCGCCGGCGTACAAAACCGTCACCCGGTCGCACATCTGCGCGATCACCCCCAGGTTGTGCGAGACGTACAGGGCAGCACCGCGATTTTCCTGTATCAAACTGCGAAACAGATCGAGGATGACCGCCTCGGTGGTGACATCCAGCGCGGTCGTCGGCTCGTCCAGCACCAGCAGTTTGGGCTGCGTGCTGAGCGCCATCGCGATGTTCACGCGCTGCTGCATCCCGCCGCTTAACTGGTGCGGATATTTACGGGCGACGGCCTCCGGGTCGGCGATTCGCACCCTTTCCAGCATCTCGACCGCTCGCTGCCGGGCCGCAGGCCGGCTTAAACCTTCGTGCAGCCGCGTGATTTCCGCGATCTGCTCGCCAATCGTATAGGCGGGGTTCAGCGAGGCCAGCGGGTCCTGCGGCACCAGGCTCATCTGCCGCCCCCAGATGCGCCGCATTTCCGAGTCGCTTTTAAGCAGCAAGTTTTCGCCGTAAAACAGCACTTCGCCGGATTCAATGCGCGCGTTATCGGCCATATAACGCATCAGCGCCAGCGCCAGCGTGGATTTACCACTGCCGCTTTCGCCCACCAGCCCGTGTGTTTCAAACGGGTTGATGACAAGCGATACGCCGTTGATGGCGTTCACCCACTGTTTGTCCAGCTTATAGTCTATGCACAGGCGGTTGGCCGCAATAACCGGCAGTTGAATCATAGTCTTTTGTCCGGCATGTTCAAACCTGTCCTTCGTAACGGAAAATCCGCCGCAAGCCATCGGCCAGCAGGTTCACGCCGATCACCAGCGCCGCAATCGCGCCTGCCGGAAACCACAGCGCCCAGGGTGTGCGGGCGTAACTTTCCCGCGCTTCGTTGACCATGCGCCCCCAGTCCGGCGACGGCGGCTGCACGCCCAGCCCCAGGAAACCTAGCGAGGCCGTCAAAAAGATAGCATAGCTAAAACGCAGCGCGCCCTCGACCGCCAGCGCCGGCAGCACGCCCGGCAGGATTTCACGAAAGAGAATGTAAACCACCGGCTCGCCGCGCAGCCGCGCCGCTTCGATGTACCCGCTGCTGCGGATATTGAGCGTGGCGCTGCGGATGACCCGTGTTACAATCGGTATGTACAGCAGCACGATTACAATCACGATGCCGACCGGCGACGGGCCAATCGTCCCCAGCATCACCAGCGCCAGCAGCAGCGCCGGAATGGACAGCAGACTGTCCAGCACCCGCGAGATGATTTCATCCACCCACCCGCCGATATACCCCAGGAACATACCCAGGCATGTCCCCAGAAAAACCGCGATGCCGGTCGCCAAGCCGGGAATGGCGATGATTTCCCGCGCGCCCCACAAAACGCGGCTGAACACATCACGGCCTAAACGGTCGGTCCCAAAAGGGTGTTGGGGGGAGGGCGGCAGACGCGCCGCGCCCCGGATGATGGCATCGTATGGATAGGGGGCGATATGCGGGCCAATGATCGCCAGCAGCAAAAACAGCGCCACGATAGCGGCCCCCAGCAGTGTTAACGGACGCGCCCGAAACTGCTGCAGCATACCGACGAGTGCGCGTGCATAACGTTTCAGGCGCGGGAGGTAGGGAGGTGATTGGGGCGTCAGAGAGGCGTCGGTCATGGGCTGCCAGCCTTGTCGCAGATGTAGGAACAGGGTATGCCATATCTGCGGAGTATGCCTCACAAACGTTCTGGCGAGAAAATGAGAATGTAGGGGCGCAAGTTCCTGCGCCCCTACCGGCGGTCTATTCTGAGAGCGAAACCGTCCGCAGATCGGTCAGACCGGGGAACGGAGCCATCTCCAGCCCCTGTACATTGCTGCGGGTGGCCCCAAAAATCGGCGCGAACCAGGGGACGATGATTGGCCCGCGCGCCGCGAAGATGTCCGCGATCTGGTGATAAATCGCCACGCGCGCGTCCTGATCGGTGGTCATCCCGGCCTGCGTCACCAGGGCGTCCAGTTCCGCATCCGACCAGTGGGTTTCGTTGTAAACGCCGCCGGTCACATACGCCTGCGTCAGATACCCCTGCGGAATGGGACGGTCGCCCCAGCCGGTGATGCCCAGTTCTGCCTGGAGCCAGTTGTCAGGGTTATCGTCGCTGTAGTAAAAACCTTCTTCGTTGACCTGAATTTCGACGTTAATGCAGCCTTCCGCCCACTGCTGCTGGAGGACGGTCGCCAGCACGTCATATCCCAGGACATTGATGGTTTGCAGCGTCATATTCAGCCCGTCGGGATAACCCGCTTCGGCCAGCAGGTCGCAGGCGGCGGCGGGGTCGTGGGTTGGCTCCTGGGTGTTTTCATTGTAAAACACGCCAAAGCTCGGCCCGATCGGGTTATTGTGGCCGATCACCCCCTGGCCTTCCAGAACCAGTTCGTTAAGCTCCTCGCGGTCGGTTGCCAGTTTGAAGGCCCGCCGCACGCGCTCATCCTGCCCCGGCCCCTGGTCGGTGCGCAGGCGCACGACCGGATGCTGGTTGGTCGCTTTCTGGATAACGGTGATGCCGGGTTCGTTTGCCAGCACGCCTATCTGTTCCGGGCTGATTTTGAAGATAAAATCCACCTGCCCGCTGCGAAGCGCGTCCACCTGCGTGATGGGGTCGTTGATGAAGATAAATTCGATGCCGTCCAGCGCCGGCTGCCCCTCTTTCCAGTAAGTGTCGTTGCGGATCAGGGCGGCGCGCTCGCCCTCGCGGTACTCGCTGAGCATGAACGGCCCCGTCCCGTTGAAGTCCGGCGGCTGCGAGCCATCCCTGACGATCAGCGCGAAGCGGTCGGCCACGCCGTACAGGAAGTCGGCGTTTAACTGAGGAAGCGTAAACACAACCGTAAACTCGTCGGGGGCGCTGATTTCAAATTCGCCCAGCAGGTTCAGCGCCGGGGACTGGATTTGTTTGAGCCGGTTGAAGGTGTAGACCACATCGGCAGAGGAAAACGGCGAGCCGTCGTGGAAGGTGACGCCCGACCGCAGTGTAAAGGTATAGGTCAGGCCGTCATCGCTGATCGTCCAATCGGAGGCGAGGTTGGGAACGATGCTTTTGTCGGGCAGGGCTTCGATCAGATAATCGTAAAGAGAACGGTTAAGTAAAATTTCAGGGTCGTTAGAACCCAGCGCCGGGTCGAGAACCTGCGGGGCGACCATCCCCACTCGCAGGATATTAACCTGCGCCTGGACGCCGAAAACGGTGCTGACCAGTAAAATAAAAACCACCAGGACGGCGAGGCTGCGCGGACGACGCAGCGGTATCTTAAACATCACTCCTCCTCAACACCAACCATAAAATCAGTACGTGTGCAAACACACTCCACTTATACTACCCTAGAATTTCCGTTCTGAATGCCCCTTGCGTCCCGATTCGGTAATATCTAATGTTATTCTAATGGACGCAGTTCCAGCAGCACGGCATCCACCGGCACGGACTGGCCGACCTGATAATAAACTGCCGCCACTGCGCCCGCGTAAGGCGCTTTGATACGGTGTTCCATTTTCATCGCCTCCAGGATGACCAGCGTATCTCCCTCACCAACCTGCTGGCCGACCTGCACGTTTACGGCGCGAATCTGCCCCGGCATAGGCGCGTGTAACGAGCCGGCTGCTTCGGCTGCGCGTTTGCTTTCCGGCAGCGGCGAAAGCCAGGTCAGCGCCGCGCTGCGCCCGTCGAGATGCACCCACCAGGTTCCGCCGTCGCCCGGCACGACCGTTACCGTCTGCCGGTGGCCGTCCAGCGACAGGGTGATGTCTTGGCCGCCGTTAATACGCGACCATACCCGCACATCATAGGTTTGTCCGTTGATCTGGGCTGTGCAGCGGTCGCCCCCCAATGGCATAAGATACACTTCATATTCCAGGCCTTCATGTTTGAAGCGTTCCCGGATGGGGCGATTCGGGTTGTTCCGCCAGTGCTGGCCGCCGATAGGGTCTGTGTTGGAAGCAGAGGGCATGGGCTGGAATCGCGCCAGTGCCGCCGCTGCCAGCGCCGCCGCCGGAAGCGGCTCATCAGGCGCGAACAGTTCCGGGTGGTCGCCGATGAAGGTGGTGGTGATATTTCCGGCCATGTGGTCGGGGTGGGTTAATACCCGCCGCAGGAAGGCAATATTGTGCCGCACGCCCAGCAGTTGCAGCTCGCGCAGCGCATGGTCAAGCCGCCGGATCGCGCCCTCACGGTGTTCACCATAGGCGACGACTTTCGCCAGCATCGGGTCGTAATAGACGGTCACATCATCACCTGTCCGCACGCCGGAATCCACCCGCACGTCGGTAGGTTCGCGCCAGCGCAGGATGCGCCCGGTCGAGGGTAAAAATTCGTTGGCCGGGTCTTCGGCATAAATCCGCACCTCAATCGCGTGACCGGCAGGGTAAACATCCATATCCGGCAGCGGGAAACCCTCCGCTACCATAATCTGCCAGCGCACCAGGTCAAAGCCAGTCGTTTCTTCGGTGATGGGGTGTTCGACCTGAAGGCGGGTGTTCACCTCCATAAAATAGAAATTCTTACGGTCGTCCACCAGAAATTCGACCGTCCCGGCGCTGTAGTAGCCCAACTGCGTACCAATGCTGCGCGCTGCCTCGAACATATGGGCGCGCAGGTCGGGGGTCAGCGCGGTTGAAGGCGTTTCCTCGATGATTTTTTGATGCCGCCGCTGGATGGTGCATTCGCGCTCGCCCAGGGCGATGACGTTGCCGTGCTGGTCGCCAAAAATCTGCACCTCCACATGGCGCGGGTTGTGGACGACTTTTTCCAACAGCAGCGTATCGTCGCCGAAGGCTTGCAGCGCCTCGCGCCGGGCGGCTTCCAGCGCGGCGGGCAGCTCGTCCGGCGTCTGCACCTGCCGCATACCCTTACCGCCGCCGCCCGCCGACGCTTTGACCATAACCGGGAAGCCGATGGGCGCTTCGGCGGCCAGGCGCGCGTCGGACTGGTCATCGCCCAGATAACCCGGCACGACCGGGATGCCTTTGAGCATCAGCTTTGCGCCGCGTTTGCTGCCCATTGCTTGTATTGCGCTTGGCGGCGGGCCGACGAAAATCAGCCCGGCTTCCAGGACTGCCTGGGCGAAGCGGGCGTTTTCGGCCAGAAAGCCGTAGCCCGGATGTATCGCGTCCGCGCCGGCGCGTTTGGCCGCCGCGATCAGCTTTTCGATGTTCAGGTAGCTTTCCGGCGCGGGGCTTGCGCCCAAGTCTATCGCTTCGTCGGCGCGTTCGACATGCAGCGCCCGCGCGTCGGCGTCCGAGTATACGGCCACCGTTGAGATGCCCATTTCGCGGCAGGTGCGAATGATGCGGCAGGCGATTTCGCCCCGGTTGGCGATCAAGAGTTTGCGGATCATCATAGGTACGGTTTCCAGTTACCGGTTTCCGGTTATGCTGCTTCTTCTTTTATTCCGCCAGCACCGCGTCAATTGCCCGCAGTTCGTCGGCGCTGAATGACAGGTTTTTGATCGCCGCCGCGCTGTCGTCTACCTGGCTCACCTTACTCGTGCCGATTAAAGCCGATGTAGAGGCCGAATGGCGCAGCACCCAGGCCAGCGCCATCTGCGCCAGGGTTTGGCCGCGCCCCTGCGCGATGTCGTTCAGTTTACGGATTTTGGCGATATTCTGTTCCGTGACGTGTTCTGGCCGCAGAAACGTGTTCGGTTTGCCCGCGCGCGAATCTTCGGGGATGCCGTTCAGGTAGCGGTTGGTCAGTAAACCCTGCGCCAGCGGCGAGAAAAAAATCAGCCCGACCCCGTTTTCCTCACAGGTGTCCAGCAAGTCCGGATCGACCCAGCGGTTGAACATATGGTAGACGACCTGGTTTATCAGCAGCGGCGTGCCGAGCTCACGCAGGATACGCGCCGCCGCGCGCGTCTGTTCGGCGTTGTAGTTTGACACGCCAACATACAGCGCCTTACCCTGCCGCACAATCTGGTCGAGCGCCATCATCGTTTCTTCCAGCGGTGTATTGGGATCAGGGCGGTGGTGGTAGAAGATGTCCACGTAGTCCAGCCCCATCCGCTTTAAGCTCTGGTCGAGGCTGGCGATCAGGTACTTGCGCGTACCCCATTCGCCATATGGCCCCGGCCACATATAATAACCGGCTTTAGTCGAGATAATCAGTTCGTCGCGGAACGGGCGGAAGTCCATTTGCAGGATGCGGCCAAAGTTTTCCTCGGCAGAACCGGGCGGCGGGCCGTAGTTGTTAGCGAGATCAAAGTGCGTGATGCCCAGATCAAAGGCGCGGCGCAGCATGGCGCGTTGATTTTCCAGCGTATCTACGCCGCCGAAGTTGTGCCACAGCCCAAGCGAAATCAACGGCAGCTGCAGGCCGCTGTGTCCGCTGCGCCGGTACTGCATCTGCTGGTAGCGGTTTTCCGCCGGGAGGTAATAGGGAGGAACGGGTGAAACCATTGGAATTTTCTCCTATAAGCCCTTGATACCGCCGAGGGTTCAAGACCGCCGGCTAACAATTGCAGCCTGAAGGCTGCTTTAAGGCCGCTGAAAGGGCTAAATAACATTTTTTTGAAGAATTAATTGATGGATAAACCAATCAGACTGTGGCTGGTCCTGATTGGACAAGCGGGCTTCAACCCGCTGCCGGTGGGCTAAAGCTTCACTGTCTATCAGGCTCATTCTTTTCCGTTTATCCATGAGCGCAGGCGCATTTTTATCTTTTACTTATTTCTCGGCACTCATGCCTCAGCACTATCTTTCTTTCGCCCAGCGCGGCTTTCGCTTCTGCGCGAAGGCCATCATGCCTTCCAGCCCCTCTTCGCTGCGGCGCAGTTCTGCCAGCAAGTTCGCCCGGTAGGCTAGGGTTTCGCCGGGCGGATTGTCCATGACGGCGAAGATCAGACGTTTGCAGGCCGCCAGCGCCGCCGGGCTGCACTGGCGAATATCGTCCAGTATGGCATTTATGCGCGTTTCGAGCGACTCCGTCGGGACGGCTTCTTGCACGATGCCGTAGGCCGCCGCTGCTGCCCCGTCAAAACGCCGCCCGGTCAGCATCAGTTCGCGGGCGCGCGTTAACCCCAAACGCTGGATGACGTAGGGGGAAATAAGCGCCGGGACGAGACCGAGCCGCACTTCCGGCAGCCCCATTCGGGCTTCGGTGCCGGCGATGGCGATGTCCGACACGCACACCAGCCCGAAGCCGCCACCCATCGCCGCGCCTTCGACACGGGCGATCACCACCTGCGGCGCTTCGTTGACCAGCCGCAGCAGGCGGTCGAGCGTCGAAGCATCCTGCATGGCGTCCACTTCGCCGCCCTGGAGCGCCGCCGCCAGTTCCTTGATGTCGCCGCCGGCGCAGAAGGTGCCGCCCGCGCCGGACAGCACCACCGCGCGCACGTCGCGGTTTTCGCGCAGCGCCTCGAATGCAGCGATCAAGTCCAACACCATCTGGGCATTCATGGCGTTTTTGACTTCGGGCCGATTTAAGGTGATATACGCAAAAGGTGGGGACAGAGTGACGATAAGCGTTTCAAAAACCGAGTTCATAACGATAAACCCTTTTGGGAAAACATATTAAGAGATATAACGCAGTGTCTCGGTGTCATTCCCATTCCATGTACAGCAGCGCCCCGGCCAATGACTTGCCGAGCGGGTCAATCCGCAGCGAACGGGTTGCGCCACCGTCCAGCGCCTCGTAACACACGAAGTTGAGCGCCTCGATATTGTCCAGTTCGTAGCGCACCACGCGGCCTTTGACCAGATCGCCCAGATGCGCTTTCACCCGTTCCGCTGTCAATTTCGCCTTGATTTCCCGGTAGGCATCCGGCGAGCGCGCGATGACGCTGATATTGGCGATATTGCCTTTGTCGCCCGCGCGCCCGTAAGCCAGATCGTAGAGTCGCTTTACCATTATTCCACCTCGGTCAGTTTTGGGGTTTCCGGTACAGCCCTACCAGATGCACGCGCCCGCGCGGCCAGGCCGCATCAATCAGGCGTTCGGCCAGCACGCTCAGCCGGAACATGATCTCATTGACCGCCAGATAGGAAGGGTCGCTGACATGTTCAAAACGTTCTTCCTGCAAGCCCGCGCTGGTCAGCAGCCGGTGAAGATCGTTATAGCCGTTGGCGCGGTAGTAGGTCGGGTTGATGAATTCCTCATCGCGCCCGTAAATCCGGTAAACGATACGTTTGGCTGGGCGGTTGGGGATAACCCGCCGCAGCCAGACGACATAGTTGTTTTTGTTCGGCGTGATGAACAGGAAGTGCCCGCCCGGTTTTAACACGCGCGCCACTTCCGCAAAGGTTCTCTCCGGCGTTTGCAGGTGTTCCAGCACCCACGAGCAGGTAACGAGATCGAAGGTATTGGCAGGGTAGGGCAGTTCATCTAAACGCGCTTCAACCAGCGTGGGGATTTCCGCCAGATGCGTGAATGTGGTCGCGTAGCGGTCGGTTCCGACGACCAGCTTCGCCATTTCGACGTATTCCTTGACCAGTCCGCCCGGCCCGCAGCCGGCGTCCAGCAGCCGCGTGTCCTCGCTCACAAGGTCATCCATGAGTGCTTTGTAGATTTCGAGCGCGGGACGATAACCTGGTTTCATGGCCTTGTATCGCTGCCGCACGCGCTCCTGCCGGTCGAGGGTGAACATCAGGGCATATCCAGTTGATAAATGCGGTTACACGTCGAAGTATTCTACCACCGGCTGCACGCTGCCCCGCCCGACTAGCGCCGGCCACAGGCCGATCACGTAACGCGGCTCTGCGCCGACGGTTGTGCCGCTGACGCTCATGCCCGCCGGGCCGCTGAGGCCGGTGGTCATGATCTGCCGCACCGCGTTTTTGAGCGTGTCCTGATCCTGCGCCGTGAACATCACCCGCACGATGATTTCCAGCGGGTCTTCTGGCAGCGCAGCGACCGAGCCATACAGGCTGTTCAAACCGAGATAGCTGTACTCCACACGCTCAACTGCCGGCATCTGGCGGAAAATTTCGCCCAGCATAGCTTTCATCTGTTCAACCTTGCGCCACGCTTCCGGCCAGCCAACCGTAAAAATGAGTTCCCGCATGAAACCTTCCAGCCGCCCGGCGTTGAGCTTCAGTTTATCGGGACGCGGCCTGCCGGTGACACCGGACACGCGTACCTGGTTTTCGCCGGCATGTTCCAGCCGCAGCGTCGTGAAGTTCGCTGTTACGTCTGGCGTGATGTAACTGGCCGGGTCGTGAACTTCGTACAAAAGCTGCTCTTTCACCGTTTCGAGCGTTACACAGCCGGGGGTGTCCGGTGTTTTGGTGACGATGAAACTGCCGTCGGCCTCGACGTGGGCGATTGGATACCCCAGGTAGGGTAGTTCCACCGCGTTGGTACGGTTTATCAGCCCCAGGCTGTTGCCACCGACGACCTGCCCGGTACATTCCAGCAGATGCCCGCAGACGATTCCCGCCGCCAGCCTGTCCCAATCGTCCCACGCCCAGCCGTAAAATGCCACCAGCGGCGCGAGGTACAGGCATGGGTCGGCCACGCGCCCGGTAATCACCACGTCCGCGCCGTTTTGCAGCGCCTCGACCAGCGGCGCTGCCCCCAGGTAGACATTGGCCGTGACGAGATTTTGATTGGGACTGTCCGCCAGACGTTCGCCGGTTTCGATGTTGGTGAGGTCTTCGCCTGCGGCCTGAAGTTCCGGCAGCCGCGCCAGCATATCGTCGCCGCTGACGGCTGCCACTTTGAGACCGGCCAGTCCCATTTGCGCCGCCGTCTCGCGCACCATCTCCGCCGCCGCCTGCGGGTTAAGGCCGCCGCCGTTGGTGATGAGCGGGATTTTGCGTTTGAACGCTTCCGGCAGAATTTTCTGCGCGATGATTCGCAGATCGAAGGTGTAACCGCGCTTGGGGTTCGCCAGTTTGTCTTTTTGCAGAATCGCCAGCGTCAGTTCCGACAGCGCCTCGAAACACACCACATCCACGTGGCCGCCGGTAATCATCGGCAGCGCCTTTGTCACATCGTCGCCGTAAAACCCCTGTGCCGAACCGATACGATAGGTCATAAAAGTTTCCTCAGCGTCTTTGCCCCTTTGCGCTCTTTGCGTTGAG
>JAPKMO010000088.1 GCA_026645945.1 Anaerolineae bacterium | reverse complement strand
ATCCGTAAACCGATTGATCTGACAGCAGAACAGTGGGCTTAAGCCCACTGTCTGGTGGGTTTACGGATAAGCTCTTATACCGTTTATATGCGATTGCCCAGGGGAGGTAAACGTTTATGCCGCGTCTATTTGTCGCCATTGATCTGCCCGAAACCGTCAAAGATGCCCTGGGCGAGCTGTGCCGGGGCATTCCCGGCGCGAAGTGGGTCAGCCGGGAGCAGATGCACCTCACCCTGCGGTTTATCGGCGAAGTGGACGAGGCGCGTTTTGAGGCCGTCCGGTCGGGACTCGGCCACCTTCAGGCCGCGCCGTTTGAACTGTCGCTTAAAGGCGTGGGGCAGTTCCCGCCCAGGGGTGCGCCGCGCATTTTATGGGTCGGGCTGGCTGCGCCGCCGGCCCTGGCCGCGCTGCAGCAGCGGGTTGAATCCGCGCTGGTCAGCCTGGGAATAGAGCCGGAAGACCGCCCGTTTTCGCCGCATATCACGCTGGCCCGGCTGAAAACCCCGCCGCCGCCGCTGCTGGTAGGTCAGTTTTTGAACGCACACGCGGCCTTCCAGAGTGAATCGATTCCGGTGAGCGCGTTTATCCTGTATTCCAGCCAGCTTCGGCCCACCGGGCCGGTTTACCGGCACGAGGCGGTCTACAACCTGGAGGGAGGAGAGTCTTAAACCGGCTTTACGCTTTTTATGAAATATTCCCTAAAAAAATAGTTTTGCCGCAACCTTGAGTCTCTTTCGGGCTGCTCTCCGCCATAATGGATATAAAACAGCATCGGCGTAGAGGGAAGGACGCCCGGCATGGCGTTGGATAAACGACTGCTTAAACAGTTGAAGGATAAAGACCCGAAGGTGCGCCGTAAGGCGATTGTCGCCCTGGCGGACAGCCGCGATCTGGCGGCGCTTGAACCCCTGGAACAGGTCGCCCGCGACGACCCGGAACAAAAACTGCGCGATCTGGCGGTGCGGGCGCAGAATCACCTTAAGGAGCAGATGGCGCGCAAACAGCAGGCCGCCGACGCGCCGGAAGCCTCCGCCGATGGTTATGCGCCCGCGCCCAAAATCTCCGAACGGGAGGTCGCCCGCGCCCGGAGCTACATGGACGAGGCGCTCAGCTACTATATCGCCAAAGACCTGTCCAAAGCGACCGCCAGCCTGTCTAAGGCGCTGCGGGCCAACCCCGGCCTTAAAAACGAAAGTTATTTCCTCAGCCTGGCGGGGGACGTGCTGAACGCCGACCCGGACGAGGCCATCAAAATCCTGCTGGACAGCAGCCGGCGCGGCGAGTTCGTCAACATCTCTCGCAAAAGCCAGAAGCAGAAAAAGAAGGACGAACACTACGGCAAAACCGACGAGTTAAGCTGGGCAGCGGTATTTTTCGATCTGGGCATTTTCGCCGTTGTCACCGCCGTCATCACGTTTCTGACGCCGCTGGTGTTCGTGCAGATGATTAACCAGACCGTCGCCTACGAGATGGGGCTGTCGCCGCAGCAGATGGAGCAGGCGTCGCTGCTGCTGCCGCCGGAGATCGTGTCGTTTAACCAGGCGGTTTCTACCTTCGGCGTCCCCATCTTTTTAATCGTCGCGCTCGTTTCGGCGGTCGCAACGGCCATCAGCATGTTAATCCAGGGCGGCGCGATTCACCTGGTCGCTACCAAACTGCTGGGCGGCGTCGGCACGATGCGTTTTATGATGTGCCAGATTTTGCCGTTTTATTCGATGACATCGCTGGTATTGTTCGTCTGGTGGTGCATCGCTATGGGGATGCTGGCAATCGGTGCGGGCATCATCGGGGCGCTGTGTATGGCGCCGATGTCGCTGGCCGGGCTGTACATTCTGTTTAAGGTGGCCGGCAAAATCGGCGCGGCCTACGACTTCGGTTCGGCCAAAGGCTGCCTCTCGCTCGTCCTGGCGAGTTTGCTGCTGTCGCTGATCTCGGCGCTGCCGGGCATCCTGGCTTATAACTACATTTCGTCCCAGTTGATGGAAGCGATGATGACGGGGTTGTAGGGCGGCGGTGGGCAGGGTTTTGAACCGCCCCGGCAAATTGACGGCGTGTGCGGGGCGGTTATAATCGAAATACACTTTTTCATTGATAAGGACATTGTTTCGTGACCATGTTGATTCAAATCCGCGACATCGCCCGCTGCGAAGGCCAGGAAGTCACCCTGCGCGGCTGGGTGTACAACCGCACCGATAAGGGCAAGCTCCAGTTTATCCAGATGCGCGACGGCTCCGGCATCGCCCAATGCGTGGCGTTTAAGCGGGAAATGGCCGAGGACGAGTTTGAGATCGCCGGACGGCTGACGCAGGAGTCGTCCATCATCATTACCGGCGTCGTGCGGCGGGACGAGCGCGCCCCCGGCGTGCCGGGCGGCTACGAGGTCGGCATCAAGCGGCTGGAACTGGTGCAGATGGCCGAAGAATATCCCATCACGCCCAAAGAACATGGCGTCGAGTTCCTGATGGACAACCGCCACCTATGGGTGCGTTCCACGCGCCAGTGGGCGATTTTGCGGATTCGCGCCACCATCGTGCGGGAAATCCGTACCTGGCTGGATGATAACGGCTACCTGCTGGTGGATACGCCGATCATCACCCCCGCCGCCGGCGAAGATACCACCACGCTGTTCAGCATTGATTATTTTGGTGAACCGGCCTTCCTGGCCCAGACCGGCCAGCTTTATAACGAAGCCAATATGGCCGCCTTCGGCAAGGTTTACTGCTTCGGCCCCACCTTCCGCGCCGAAAAGTCCAAAACGCGCCGCCACCTGATGGAATTCTGGATGCTGGAACCGGAGATGGCCTTTTTCTCGCTGGAAGACCTGATGGCGATGGAAGAACAGTTCATCAGCCATGTCGTCCAGCGGGTGCTGGAAAAACATGCCGAAGAACTCAAAATCCTGGAGCGGGATACCACCCGGCTGCAAAATGTCCTGCCGCCTTTCCCACGCATCAGCTACGATGAAGCCGTCGAGCGCCTGAATAAACTGGCCGAAACGCTGGAAGACCCGGAGGAGCGGACGCAGACGCAGATCGAGTGGGGGACGGACTTCGGCAGCCCGCACGAAACCGCCCTGGCGGAGATGTTCGACAAGCCAGTATTCGTCTACAACTTTCCATCGGCTTTTAAGGCCTTTTACATGCAGCCGGTCGAGGGGCGGCCAGAGGTGTGCCGCAGCGTGGATTTGCTTGCGCCAGAAGGTTACGGCGAAATCACCGGCGGCAGCGAGCGCATCTGGGACAAAAACCTGCTGGAGGAGCGGGTGAAGCAGTTGGGAATCGGGCGGGAGGCTTACGCCTGGTATCTCGACCTGCGGCGCTTTGGCAGCGTGCCGCACGCCGGCTTTGGCCTGGGGCTGGAGCGCACCATCGCCTGGATGTGCGGCCTGCCGCACATCCGCGAAACCATCCCCTACGCGCGCATGTTAAGCCGCAAGTACCCGTAAAAAACAGGCAGGCGGGGGGCGGCGCGCCGTCCCCCTGAACCTGATCGCCTGTCTGTGTTCCGCGTTATTCCCAACTGATGATGATGACCGTTTTATCGGCCCCGCCCCGGTCAAGCCGGTAATTATAATCCTCGTATTCCACTTTAAACGCTGCGGTTTCGGGCAGCATTTGGCGGGCAAAACCATAGGCCAGTCCATAGTTGAGGCCATCCGGGTAGATGTGCCGGTGGATTGTCTTGTAGGTCTGGTCGTTGATTTTTTCGGTCACAATCTGCCCGATTTCGCCGTTGCGATGGTTGGCATGAAAATGATGATTCCAGCCTTCGAGCATCTGCCCCAGCGTCACGTTTTTCATTTCGGGCGGCGTCAGCGCATATTCCACCACCTTGAGGCCAACCGCAATCATGGTCGTCTCAAAGTCGGGCCGGGGGGCCAGGTCATCCCAGATGAGGTCCAGCCAGGGCTGGAGCGGATACCAATGATCGGGTTTAATGTCCTTCAGTTTGTATTTTTCCAGCAGGGGCATGATGAGGTCGGCGTGAATGTTATCAATGTAAGACAGCATCGCCTGTCCGATGACCTCGGTTCCGGGGCTGCAAGTGCGTTTGGGCATATCAACCTCCTTAGAGGGATATAAATTTGCCTGAACGTGAGTTAATATGACATTTTACTATGGCATTGTGCGCCGCGCCGCCGGCAGAATGATGCTGAAGGTTGAACCCGCGCCGATTTCGCTCTCAACGTCAATTCTGCCGCCGTGCAGTTCGATGATCTTGTGGGCGATGGGCAGCCCCAACCCAAAACCGGGGGTGGTATGCGCCTCGTCGCAGCGCCAGAACAGATCAAAAATGTGCGGCAGATGATCTTCCGGGATACCCGGCCCGCTGTCGCGCACGGTTATCCAGACGTGGCTGTCGTCTGCCCCCGCCGCCACCGTAATCGTGCTGTCCGGCGGCGAAAAACGGTACGCATTGTCCAGAATTTGCTTAAGGGCCTCCATCAGGTAATCCAGGTCGCCCATCACCAGCGGCAGGTCTGGATGCTCCTCGCACCGGATGGTCGGGCCAGCGCCATAACGTGCCGCGATGGTCTGGCCGAGCGGCTCAAAAATCATGTTCATGCTCACCGGCAAACGTGCTAAAGTTGCACTGCTTTCCAGCCTTACCATCAGCAGCAGATCGTCCACCAGCCGGGTTATCAACTGCACCTGATCTTCGATCTGCTGCGCTTTGTCGGCGCGGCTTTCCGGGTCGGTGACCCGCTGCATCAGGAAGGCGGCGGCGTTGATGACTGAAAGCGGCGTCCGAAACTCGTGCGAGGCTTTTTCGATGAAGTGCCGCAGCAGCCGCACCCGCTCTCTTTCCAGCACCAGATCAAGCTCGCGCTGCCGCGCCTGCTTGCGTTCGGTAATATTGCGGACGATGGTCAGCACTTCGTCCGGCCCTGAGGCCACCATCCGCGCTTCAAAATCCAATATCTGGCCGCCGATAGGCAGGGAATATTCGTAGGCCTGTTCTTCGCCGGTCTGCAAAGCCTGTTCGATGGTGCGCATGTAGCGTTCAGCCGAATCCGCCGGCATCACCTCGCCGATAGTCCGTCCCATAAACTGATCCGGCGGAACGAATAAATCTTCCATGTGTCTGGCGTGGTAGTCCAGATACGTGCCATCGCGGCTGTTGCGAAACACCATATCGGGAATGGCTTCGAGCAAAGCCCGGTGTCGCGCCTCGCTTTCGCGCAGGGTATTCTCCATCCGCTTGCGCTCGGAAATATCGCGCACGACGCTTTGGATATGCAGCGGCTGCCCGTCCATATCGCGCACCAGTTCGGCATTGATTTCGACCGAAATCAGCGTGCCGTCTTTTCTGCGCAGCAGCCGCTCATAGACTGGGATATGTTCGCCCGCCAGCAGGCGCTGGCGTATGTTTTCGCTTTTTTCAACCTCGGCGGACAGGTCGCGGAACGAAAGATGCTGGATTTCTTTGATGGTGTAACCCAGCATATCCGCCGCCCGGCGGTTGGCATCCAGGTGATTGCCCGCTAAATCCAGGATAAAAACCGCATCATGCGCCTGTTCAAACAGAGCGTGGTAGCGGTGCTGCGCTTCTTGCAGGGAGCGTTCGGAACGGCTCAGCGCGCGCGCGCGTTCTTCGATGCGCTGTTCCAGCGCGGCTTCCGACTCCCGCACGCGGTCATACGCCGCCTGAAGCTCCGCCCGCTGGATGCGCTCGGTCGCGTTTTGATGGTTGACATACACCAGGATGATACTGCCGACGGACAGTATAAACAGCAGGCTTTCCAGCACCAGCACGCGGCTGGTCGTATTCACCGGAGGCACCAATGCCAGCAGGCCGACCTGCACGATCAGCGCCAGTCCGGCCAGTGCTATCGTCCAGCGCAGCGAGAAAAACAGCGCGGTGAGCAGCAGCGGAATGATGACGAAAAACGGTGAGGAGCTGAAGCTGTCCGGCGTAAAAGGCGCGACCGTGAATAACACAAACAGCAGCGCGATCAGCACCGATGCCGCAGCGGCAGTATGTCCCTGCCGCGCCCAGGCATACAGCCCAAAACCCGACAGCCAGATCACAACCGCCAGCCAGAAATCAAAGTTGTCTAACGAGCCGGGGTTTGTCAGCGCCTGGAACGCCAGGATTGGCCCGCTGCTGACAATGAGCGCGACCAACAGCAGCAGCAGCAGGCGCGACAGCCGCCGCGCCTCCGGGTCAGCCAGGGAAGGCGCAGGCCGGCCCAGCCGTTCCGCGACTGATGCAAACCATTTAAGGTAAGCCCCTGGGCGCTGCCGGTTTGAGTCGGACATGGTATATCCTCAGAATTTATCTGTAAACCCACCAGACAGTGGGCTTAAGCCCATTGTTCTGCTATCAGATCAATCGGTTTGGTTTATGGATAGGTTCTTATCGAAAAAGCGGAAAGCATGAGCCTGATAGACAGTGAGGCTTTAGCCCACTGGCAACGGGCTGAAGCCCGCTGTCCACTCAGGATGATTTCGGAACTGCCCCCCAATTACTCGCCTTCCCACTGGCATCGGGCTGAAGCCCGCTGTCCACTCAGGATCAGGCACAATCTATTTGGTTTATCCATTAGACAATTATACTGTTTCGTCGCTTTTATTAACCATGACGGAGTCCATGTTCTACAAACTGTGCGGCGAAAAAACGTACAATATCCTGATTACATTCTATTGCGTAATAAAGGCTTGCATCCCTTAACGTTCTTTACCGGAGGTGCGATTTTCAGAAATTCTTTAAAATTGAGGCCGCCCGTTTAGAGGGTGGTATCCACAGCAGGGAGTTTTTACTGCGGCGCGCAACTCGCCGCCTGCCTTTCGCGTATAAATAGAGTAAGCAGCACCGATTGTCTATCTATTGAGGGTCGGCAAACCCATAAGGAGACCAACCATGAGCGAGGAACAGAAAGCCCCGGAAACCGAAGAGCATGTCGAAGGCAAGGCACGCACCTTTACCGAGGAACTGGAAGTGGCCGGCAGCCAGCTGGTTGACCGGGTCCAGGAACTGGTCAAGGAAGGCAACGTCCGCAAGCTGGTCATCAAGAACCCCGAAGACGAAAAAATCATCGAAATGTCGCTGACGCTGGGCGCGGTCGGCGCCGGTGTGGTCGTGCTGGCGGCCCCCTGGCTGGCGGCGCTGGGCGCGATTGCGGCGCTGGTCGCCCGCGTTAAAATCGAGGTCGTGCGCGAAGAAGAATCGTAACGCGGCGGCGATCATCTTGCTGACAGTGGGCGGGCAGTGGGCTGAGGCCCACTGTCTGTTTTAAACCTCCGCCAGCGGCAGCGCGAAACCAAAAACGCTGCCCTGGCCGTAGATGCTGGAAAAACGCATCGTACCGCCGTGCCGGCTGATGATACGTTTAACCATATGCAGCCCCAAGCCCGTGCCTTCGATAGTTTCGGTTTCCTGGCTGCGCGCCCGGAAGAAGGGCTGAAACAGTTTGGCCTGCGCCTCCTTCGGGACTCCGTAGCCGGTGTCGCGCACCTCAAGGACGGCCATCCTGCCTTCCTGGGCCAGCGTGATATCCACCTGGCCGCCCGCGGGCGTGTATTTGATGGCGTTGTTCACCAGGTTGGCGACCGCTTCATAAAGCTGCGCCGTGTCCCCCTGGACGCGCGCCGGGGCCTCGGAATCGTAAAAATGCAGTGCCAGCCCGGCCAGCCCGGCCTGTTCCTGGTATTCCCCGTAAACCCGCTGCGCGATTTCCCGCAGATTGACCCATTCCTTCAGCCCCGCCTGCTGTTCGATGCGCTCCAGCGAAAGGATGTCGGTGGTGATAGTCTGCATCCGTTTGATGGCCTGCTGCATGATGTCGAACAGGACCTGTTTTTCTTCCAGCATATCGGCGGGCAGGTCATAACGCAGCAGTTCCAGCGCGCTCAACAGGTTATTAAGCGGGTTCCGCAAGTCGTGGGCGGCGATGCGAATCATGTCGCTTTTCATCTGTTCCAGTTCGCTGACGCGCTCATACAGTGCCTTCAACTCAGCAACCTGCCTGACGGTTTGTTCATAGAGCCAGGCGTTATGAATCGCTACCGCCAGCCGCGAGCCAAGCAGCTGCACAAACTCGAAAATTTCCGACGTAAACCGCTCCGGTTTGGAGGTTTGGACGTTCAGAATGCCCACCGGGTTATCGTGCGAGACGAGCGGGACGGATATTTGGGAGCGGGTTTCGGCCACATTTGGACTGTAATCCGGGTCGGCGAGCGTGTCCTGCACCCATTCGGCCCGCTGGCGGCGCAGCGCCCGCCCGATCAAACCCTGATCGCGCGGCACGAGCGCGTTCAACAGGGCAAGCGGAAACGCGCCGATGACCTGCGCCACCCGCAGTTGATCGCCCTCGACCAGGTGAATAGCCCCGGCTTCGGCGCTGCCCAGGCGCACGGCGGCATCCAGGCCAATCGCCAGCACGTAGCTAATGCTCAGATACCGCGACAGTTCGCCATCTACCTGCCGCAGAATTTCCAGCCGGCGCACGTATTCGGGTGAGGGGAAAATATTTTCGGCCATCGGGTTAACAGTTTGTAATCTTACATACAGGGCATTGTATCACAATCTTTCCGAGGGGCGAATGTTTTATCCCACCCTGGGGGATTCGGCCTTTTGCCGG
Source organism: Anaerolineae bacterium (assembly GCA_026645945.1). Taxonomy (GTDB): domain Bacteria; phylum Chloroflexota; class Anaerolineae; order Aggregatilineales; family Phototrophicaceae; genus CFX2. Next base: position 11,253 of record JAPKMO010000088.1, on the reverse strand, counting down.
TACAATAATCGCCTGCCCGTAAACAGAAAACGGTTTTTTTGCCATGCTGCCTCGCGCGCTCATCTTTGATCTTGACGGGGTGATTGCCGATACGATCCCCCTGCATTACCAGTCCTGGCTGCTGCTGGCGCAAGACCTCGGCATCCCCTTCTCACCGGAGGACAACGAGTTAATGCTCGGTCTGCCGCGCCGCGAATGTCTGGCTATTTTCCTGCGCGGGCAGGCGGTGGACGAAAAAACTGCCCAGGACTTGATGAACCGCAAAAATCGCTATTTTTTAGAGCTGCTGGACAACCTGACTCCGGCAGACGCTGCGCCGGGGGTGGCGGCGCTGATCGCCGAAGCGCGCGCCGAGGGGCTTAAAATCGGCCTGGGATCGTCCAGCCAGAACGCCCGCCGCGTGCTGGAAAAACTCAACCTGCTGTCCCAGTTCGACGTAGTGGGCGACGGGCTGACGGTCGCCCGCACCAAACCCGCGCCGGATATTTACCTGTGGGCAGCGGCGCGCCTGGACATCCCCCCGCGCGAAGCGGTGGTCTTTGAAGATTCGGCTGCCGGAGTGCAGGCCGGGCTGGAAGGCGGCTTTCGGGTGGTCGGCATCGGGCAGCCGCGCATCGTCGGCAGGGCGCATCTGGTCGTGCCGTCGCTGGCCGGTATCACGCTGTCCGCGCTGCGCCGGCATCTCTTTTAACGCCCCGGTTCAATCTATGCTCATTACACTGGAAGCGCAAAAGGGCGGCCCGCTGTGGCCGCCCTTTGACAATCCCCGTGTTGAATTTTAATCAGACGGCATGGCTCTTCAGCCAGGTTTTGTAATTTTCGACCGTCACCGCTTCCGGCTGGATCAGGTTTTCATACGGCACACGCTCGCCGCGCAGCATCCGCAGCGCCAGGTCTACCAGGTGCTCGCCATACTTTTCTGGGTAATAGGCGGTGGAGGCGATGAAACGGTTGCCGGGTTTGGGGAACTCGTGAATCGCCAGGTTCGCGCCCTGTCCGATCACGGCGATGTCGCCCTCGCGCCCCATTTCTCTGGCGCGGTTGATGACCCCCATCGCCGTATCGTCGTTGGAGCAGATGACGGCGATACGTTTGACACCTTCCCACAGTTTAAACACCGACTCGGAGTGTTTGTAGGCGGTTGTCTGGTGCGTGCCGCCGTCCAGGTAAAAGATGTCTTCCTTCTTAACGGCGGCGTTGTCGCACAAGCCCTGAATGGCGGAATCGATGCGCGTGCGAATGGCGCTGAGGGCGCGCTGTTCGGTCATCACCAGTACCTTGTCCACCGCGCCGTCCCAGTGTTTTTGCGTCCAGCGGCCCAGGGCTTCCCCGGCCAGATAGCCGGCCTGCTGGTTGTTGATGCCGAAAAACACGGTCATCGGGATGGGGATGTCCACCGCGATGATCGGCACGCGCTTTTTGAGCAGGACGCTGCGGATACTGGTGCCAAAACGCTCGTCAATGTGGTAGATGATCGCCAGGTCTACGCCCAGTTCGGCGAATTCCTGAGCGTTCGCCATCGCCTTATCGTTGTTCAGGTCGTTATCGCGCACGACCAGCCGCAGATTCGGGTGTTTGGCTGCCGTCGCTTCCAAGCCCTCCCGCACCGTCACCGAAAACGGCACCGTCTCGCACATATTGGCAAAACCGATGGTAAAAACGCGCTCCTCCATAACTTGCTTCTCCCTCCGGATACGCCTACCAGCGCCTATAGCATAACATTGTTTAGGAAAAGATTACCTTGAGATCGGCGGCTGCGACATCCCCAGGTGGCGATTGCATCAAAATTGATATACTCCGGCGTTGTTTGCACAATACCCGGAGAAGAAGTCCTTTTGGTGTAAAATAGAGGCAGTTAACGAGCGAGGTATATTTTGTGAACGCACTTGAACGCGAGATTATAGAGAAGTTTAAGCAGCTGCAGCCTGCTGCCAAGCAGCGCGTTCGGGCGTTGATCGAACGAGAAGCTGCCGCAGAAGTCGAACAACCTGATAGATCTGCATTTGATTATGATTCGTGGCTGCGCGATGTCGAAATACTGCGCCGGCAGATTCGCGCTGCTCGTGATGAAAGGCTGCCGCCGTTTGATGTCGTTGCCGCCCTGCGCGATATTCGTGATGGCGAGGATGAATGACGGTCGTCGTTGATGGCATGGCATTAGCAGAAAGACTGAACTGTGAATTCTGGACAGCAGATGAGCGATTAGTCAACAGCACCCAGGGGCAGTTCGATCACATTCGCTGGTTGGGTAGCTGGAAACCGCCACCCCCCTGAAATCGTTATCCCGGCGGGTTCAAACCGCGCCGCGCGTGTTATACTTGCCACTGTAATCTGGCTCAATGGAAAGCTGACCATATGACCGAACTGACCGACCTGACCCTCAGCCAGGCGCTTGAGCAGCTTCGCGCCCGCGCCGTATCCGCCGTTGAATTGACCCGCGCTGTTTTGCAGCGCATCGAACGAACTGATAACGTCCTGGGCGCATACCTGACCATCACCGCCGACCGCGCCTTGCAGGACGCCGAGGCCGCCGACCGGGCGCGCGCCGCCGGGGACGACCGCCCGCTGCTGGGGCTGCCGCTGGCGATCAAGGATGTGTTTTCTACCGCCGGCATCGAAACCACCTGCGGCTCGAAAATCCTGCGCGGTTACAGGCCGGTTTTCACCGCGACGGTGGTGCAGCGGCTTTACGACGCCGGCATGGTGATGCTCGGCAAACTCAACATGGACGAATTCGCCATGGGGTCTTCGACCGAAAACTCGGCCTTCCAACTGACCCGCAACCCCTGGAGTCTGGAGCGCGTGCCGGGCGGCAGCAGCGGCGGCAGCGCGGCGGCGGTGGCGGCAGGTATGGCGTTCGGCACGCTCGGTACGGACACGGGCGGCAGCATCCGGCTGCCGGGCGCGTTCTGCGGCGTGGCGGCGCTTAAACCCAGCTACGGGCGCTGCTCGCGTTACGGCCTGGTGGCTTTCGGCTCATCGCTGGACTGCCCCGGCCCGCTGGCGCGCACGGTCGAGGACGTGGCGCGCATTTTGCAGGTGATGGCCGGCCATGACCCGCTCGATTCGACCAGCGTCACCCAGGCCGTGCCGGATTACCGCGCGGCGCTGGCGGGCGGTGTTAAAGGGCTGCGAATCGGCCTGCCGAAAGAATACTTTATTGAAGGCATCCAGCCGGAAGTTGAACAGGCGGTGCGGGCGGCGGTGGCGCGCCTGGAAGAACTGGGCGCGGAAGTGGTCGAAATCAGCCTGCCGCACACCGACTACAGCCTGCCGGTTTATTACATCATCGCCCCGGCGGAGGCCAGCGCCAACCTCGCCCGCTACGACGGCGTGCGCTTCGGCCCGCGTGTCGAAAAAGGCGAGATGTGGCCGACCTACAAAGCCACCCGCAGCCTGTTCGGGGCGGAGGTCAAACGGCGCATCATGCTCGGCACGTATGCCCTGTCCGCCGGGTACTACGACGCTTATTATGGCAAAGCGCAGGCGGTGCGGACGCTCATCAAACAGGACTTCGACGCGGCCTTCCAGCAGGTGGATGTGATCGCCACGCCGGTCGCGCCCTCGACGGCCTTTAAGATCGGGCAGAACATGGACGACCCGCTGCAAATGTACCTGGCGGATGTGTTCACGCTGCCGGCCAGCCTGGCCGGAATCTGCGGGCTGAACGTGCCGTGCGGCTTCGACGAAAGCGGGCTGCCCATCGGCTTGCAGCTTCTTGGCCCGGCCTTTGGCGAGGACGTGATTTTACGCGCCGGGTACGCCTACGAGCAGGCGACGGACTGGCACACGCGCAGGCCGCCGCTGCTCACACTTTCGTAGTGGCAGCCGCGCCGGGGGTGTGTCCATATTTTATTCTGCGAAGACAAGGGGCTTAAAGGATAAACGGAAAAGAATGAGCCTGATAGCCAGTGGGCTTCAGCCCACTGGCAGCGGGCTGAAGCCCGCTGTCCGCTCAGGATCAGGCACAGTCTAATGGGTTTATCCATAAGCTCCTTGTTCAAAGCAGTTTCGACAATTCGTTGATGGGTGGGTTCTACATTCAGGGAAGTATGGTTTATGGTTAAAAACGTATTGATCGTCGTTCTGGTTATCGCGGCGGCGACGCTGGCCGTCATCGCCTTCATGCAGTATAACGCCGGGCAGGAGGCCACCGCGCTGGCGCGGGATGCCCAGACCGCCCAGGCCGAAGTGATGGCCGCCCAGGCGACGGATGTATCCCAGGCGGAAACCGCCATCGCTGCCCGGATTGAAGCCGAAACCGGTCGGGGTACGGCGGTCGCCCAGGCTGATGCGGCGGTCGAAACGGCTGCCGCCGCCGATTCCGCGCGCGCAACGGCAGTCGCCCAATCCAGAGCGGACGCCGAAAGGCTGGCGGAGCGCGAAACCGCGCTGGCGACGGCGCAAACGCTGATTGCCGCCGAGGCCGCCGCTGCCGCCGAAGGCCAGGCCGCGCTGGCGACGGCGCAAACGCTGATTGCCGTCCAGGCCGCCGACATAACGCTGGCGGGCGAGAGGCTGGCGACGGCCACCGCCCAGGTAGACCTGGCCGATTTCGCCCGCATCGCCGCCGAAGCCGACCGCGCCGCCGCCCTGGAAGACGCGCGGCTGGCCGCCACCCTGCTGGCGCGCGCCGAAGCGACGATTGCCGCCATGCAGCCGGCCACACCCTCGCCGTCCCCGTCGCCCATGCTGCCGCCGACCGGAACGCCGCTTTCCGCCGACGCGACGGCCACGCCCGCGCCGACTGCCGAGCCGGTTGTTGTGGACGGCATCGAACTGGACGCGGGTTTTGTTTCTGCCGACGGCACGATTCGCCTGAATTACCCCGCCGGCTGGCTGGTGCAGGAGACGCAGGGGCAGATTTATATGGTCAATACGCCCGATGCGCTGACGACCGAAGGGCCGCAGGTTCAACCCGGCCACTTCCTGGTGAACATTCTGTTCGGCACGGCCAGCGACCTGCCCGGTGTTTCGGCAGGGGCCGCGCCGCTAGAATTTATCACTGCGCTGGCCGATCTCATCAACGCGCGCGCGGCCTCCGGCGGGCAGCTTGGTGAGCCGGAGGCCATCACCATCGGCACGCGCGACGCCGCCCGTGTCGAAGGGCCGTCTGCCAACGGTCGAACGGTCATCATCGTGCTGAAACTGGCCGATGACTTTTACGCGGTCGCGTTCGGCAGCAGCGCCCCGAACGATCTGGAGCAGCACGAGCCGACGCTGCGCGCTATCATGAGTACACTGGTTTACAGCGCGCCGTAAGAGACAGGGGGTCTGGTGGGACCCCCTGCCGTTTTCTTTATTCCTCCAGCAGTTCCTGGATGGTCTGCTCGTCTATCGGGTTGGCGCCGGCGGTCAGTTCGGCGATCCAGCCCAGGCGGCGGTTGAGGTATATCTCGTAACCGGCGCGGCCCTCCGCCCAGGCGACGAAGAAACGAATGTCCCCCAGCGCACCGGTCAGGTCGCCGGCCAGCATCCGCGCCACGCCGCGCGTGTCGTAAAAATTGCCCTGCGCAGGGGCCTGCTCGACGGTCTGCTCGCAAACCGGCATCACCACGTCCACAAAACCGTACAAACTGCCAAACCAGCAGACATTATTGCCGATGCCAGGGTAGGGCGCGCCGATGAGCCATTCAGCGGCCTGGGCGTAAAACTGCCGCGCCGACTCCAGATCGCCGGCAGCGGCGGCGGCCTGAGCCCGGTCGGCGGCGTCCTGAATGACCGAACTGTGCGCGGGCAGGTCGGGGCAGGTGCGCCGGTAGCCCCGGTCGCCAAAATAGCGCCGCGACTCGTCAAGCGTCAGGTTGCGCCCGGCTAGGTCGCAGGCCGCCGCCCCCCAGCCGTCCAGGTTCAGCTCCCAGACCGTCACCCAGTTAAGCGGCTGGCTCTGCCGCCCAACCCCGGCGGCCAGCCGTTCCCCGTCCGGGCTGAAGGCCAGGCTGTTGACCCAGGCCGGCTGCGCGGCGAAGGGGCGCGCCAGCGGCAGCCCGGACGCTGTATCCCAGAGGATGACCGAGCCGTCCGGGCTGCCGGAAGCCAGCAGCGCGCCGTCGGGGCTGAAGGCGGCGGCGAACACGCTGTCGCTGTGTCCGTCGAGCGCCCGCCTCACGCTGCGCGTTTCCATATCCCACAGCAGCACCCGGCCATCGCCGGAGCCGGAGGCCAGCAGCGCGCCGTCGGGGCTGAAGGCTAGTGTAAAAATCGTGTCAATATGCCCGGCCAGCGGGTCGCCGAGCGCCTGGCCGGTGGCAGCGTCCCACAGCCGTATCAGGCTGTCGGCGCCGGCGGAGGCTGCCATCCGCCCATTGGGGCTGAAAGCCACCGCCCAGACGGTGCCGGTGTCGGCCAGTACCGGCTCGCCAATGGGTGAGCCGGTGGCCGCATCCCACCGCCGCACCGTGCCATCAGAACTGCCGGAGGCGATGGTTCGCCCGTCCGGGCTGAAGGCCACTGCCAGCACCCAGTTTTCGTGTCCGGTCAGCGGCGGCAGCGCCTCTGCACCGGTTTCGACATCCCACACCCGGACGCTGTTATCGCCGCCGCCGGAGGCCAGCAGCCGCCCATCGGGGCTGAAGGCCAGGGTGAGCGCCTCGCCGTTGTGGCCGGCCAACCGGCGGACGAGCGTGCCGCCAGCGTCCCACAGGATGATGCTGTGGTCTTCGCTGGCGGAGGCCAGCAGGCCGCCAACCGGGCTAAAAGCCACCGCCCGCACGGCGCGATCCTGCGCGTCCAGGGTGCGGCTCAGGCGGTCGCGGGGGGCGACCGTCCACAACATCACGCTGCTGTCGCGCCCTGCCGAAGCCAGCACCGCGCCGTCGGGGCTGAAGGCCGCGTCCCACAGTCCCGGCGCGTAAGCGTCGTATTCGGCCATCAGTACGGGGCGCGCCCCGCCGATATACCACACGCTGACGGCGCTGCTGACCACCGCCAGCCGCGCCCCGTCCGAACTGAAGGCCACCCGCGTGACCGAAGTGGGCATTTCCAGCGTTTCGCCGCGCGGCGCGCCGCTGCGGACATCCCACAGCATGACCATTTTATCGCCGCCGCCGGAGGCCAGCGTTTTGCCGTCCGGGCTGAAGGAGAGGCTGTTCACCCAGCCGGTATGCCCGGTGAACTGGCGGCCAAAACTGCGCTCGGCCATGTTCCACAGGATGATCGTCTGGTCGGAACTGCCGGAAGCCAGCGTCGTGCCGTCGGGGCTGAAGGCCAGCGCGCGCACATTCCCGGCGTGGCCGGCCAGCGGCGCGCCGATCTGCCGTCCGGTGGTCACGTCCCATAACATCACCACGTCATCGTAACCGCCGGAAGCCAGGGTTTTACCGTCGGGGCTGAAGGCCAGCGCCGCTACCCAATCGTCATGCCGGAAGCGCGGCCCAACGCGCTGGCCGGTGGCGGTATCCCACAGCACAACCGTGCCGTCCGGCCCGCCGGAGGCCAGCAGCTTGCCATCGGGGCTGAAAGCCAGCGCGAAAATCGAGTCGGAATGGTCGGCCAGCTGCGGCCCGACTCGCTGGCCGGTGGCGGTGTCCCACAGGATGATGCGGGCATCCCGCCCGCCGGAGGCCATCCACCGCCCGTCGGGGCTGAAGGCCAGCGCATAAACCGTATCGGTATGCCCTTGCAGGATGTCGGCCACTTCCGGCCTAGCGCGCAGCAGCGTATACAGGGGGTCGCCCACGCGGACGGTTTCGGCCTGGCGGGCGGCCTCCACACCCAGCAGCAGCGCCAGCGCGTAATCCTCGCCGGCCAGCCGCAGGCTTTCCGCCACCAGACCTGTTTCGCTCTCGGCCTGCGCCTGGAGTGTGGCCTCAAAACCTGCCTGCGCGGTTGCCAGATAGTCGGCCTGGGCGGTCACGGCGTCTTCCAGCATCCCGGCGCGCGTTTCCAGCGAGCGCGCTTCATCGGCGTAAGCCGCAAGTGTGGCCTCCAGTTCAGCTGCGCGGGCGGCGACCTGCGTCTGCACCGTCGCCAGATCGGCGGCGCGGGTGGCAGCTTCGGCCAGCGCCGCGCTGTCGGTGGCGTGGGCAGCGGCTTCGGCGGTGGCGGTCGCTTCCAGCGCCCCGGCGCGCGCTTCGGCGGCTGCCACACGGTCAGCATTAGCCTGGGCGGTTTGTTCCAGGCTGGCGGCCAGCGTCCGCGCTTCATTTGCCAGGGCCGCGTTGGCCTCGGCGGAGGCTTCGGCCAGCATTAGGGCGTCGGCAGCTTCATCGGCGGCAGTGGTGGCGGCTTCGGCCAGCGCCGCCGCTTCCTGCGCTACAGCAGTCGCGGTTTCCCGCGCCTCCGCGATGTTTGTCGCGGCGGCCTCGCTGTCAGCAGCGGCCTGCTGCTGCTGGCTGAAGGCCAGGACGACCAAAACGACGGCCACGATCAGCGCGCCGATCAGCAGCCAGAGCAGATTGTTCGACTGTCGGGTTGTATTTTGAGACACGAATTCCCCCTTGTGGGTTGGGAAGCCGATTCGTGTCTCCATTGTATTGCGAGCGGCGTTAAAAGCAAAACAGCCGCCGGTTTACCGGCTCTGGATGAATTGTTCCAGCATCCAGCCTTCGCGGCCATCGTCCAGGCGGACGTTCACCCAGCCGGCCGCCCGCGCCAGGATGACCAGTTCCGTCCCTGGCCGCACGCTGGTGATGGCCTGGGCGGTTTCTGCCGGGCGGGCGCGGATGTTGATCGGCTGGCCGGCGATGACAATGCCGGTTTCCGGCGCGGGCGTGGGTGTCAGCGCGCGGGCAGCCTCGTCGCACAGCGGCGGGATGTTGTACTGTTCGCGCTCATCGCACGATAGTTCGCGCAGGTAGCGGTTGGCGGCGATCCAGGCAGCCACCTGCTGCCGCGTCCCCACCCGGTACAGGCTGAGCGTATTTTCCGGCGACTGCGGCGCGAAGGGCGTGCCGTAGCTGGCGGCGAAGGTCGTCCCGTCCGGCGCGTAAGCCAGCGCCGAAGCGCCGCGCCGGTAGCCGAAAACCTGCCGCCCGCTGTTCACATCCCACAGTCGAATATCATCTACCGAAGCGGACAGCGCCGCGCTGCCGTCTGGGTTGAAGGCCAGGTCGAGAATCGGGCTGGCATGAGCGCCGCCGCCGCTGCCGAACAGACGCCCTTCGCCGGTGGCGGTGCTGAACAGTTGCAGCGTATTGCCGGCGTTCACCAGGATGCTGCCGCCGCCGGGGTGGAAGGCCATCTTCCGCACGTTCCCAGCCTGAAAACGGCGGATTTCCGCGCCCGATGTGGTGTCCCACAGGATGATGGTATCGCCAAGCGGGTTATCGTGGGCACTCGCCAGCACCGCGCCATCCGGGCTGAGGGCAACCGCCTTAATGCCGCCGCTGCCGGTGAACCGCGCCCGCACCTCTCCGGTGTCCCGGTTCCAGGCGCGCACCACGCCGTCGCCCGTTCCGGCGTATACCACGCCGGCATCCGGGCTGAGCGCGATAAAAGCGGCGGTATCCCCGGCGCTGAAACGCCGGCGCTCACTGCCGCCTGGCGTATCCCACACGATGATCGTGCCGGAAATGTCGGCGGAAACCAGCGTCCCGCCGTCTGGCGAGAAAAACAGGTCGGTGAAATCGTTCGGCTGGCCGTACAGCCGTTTGAGTTCCTGGCCGGTGTTTATATCCACCAGGGCGACGCTCTGGTCGTCGTAACCCAGCGCCACGATACTGCCACCGGGGTGGAAGGCCATCTCGCGCACGGCATAAGCCGCGTTATAACGCGCCAGTTCGCCGGTCGGCGTGGTTTCCCAGCTGCGAATCTGCCCGTCGTCCGAGCCGGACACGATGTAGCGACCGTCCGGGCTGAAGGCCAGCGCGTTCACCGAGCCGCTGTGTCCGTTGTAACGGCGCAGCGGTTCGCCAGTGGCAGCGTCCCACAGAATCAGGCTGAAGTCGGGGCGGGGGGTGCTGCCGCCGCCCGCGCCGGACAGTGCGTAGCGGCCGTCGGGGCTGAAAATGAGGGCGGTGATATTCCCGGTGTGGCCCCGGAAGCGCACGCGGTCAATCTGCGAGACGATTTCCCGCAGCACGAACTCGTTTGAGTCCTGCGACAGCGATACCAGCGCGGTATCGCTCGTTAGGCCGAAAGCGCCGATCCAGCCGTCTTCAAAACTGCGCTGGCGCTGGCTGATGTTGTTCCCTCCCCAGATGGTGCTGCCCAGCAGCAGGTACGCGCCGTTGCCGCTGACGGCCAGGTTGCCCCCTACCAGCGCCTCGGCGCTGATGTTGTTGCGGGCCGCGATCTGGCCGGTGCGGGTATCCCAGGCGATCAGGTTCAGGCCGTTGGTGGAGACGACCCGGTTGGCGGTGTTGGGCAAAAAAACCAGGCCGCGAATCGGGCCGATTCTTTCGTAGCCGCTGGACGCGCCAAAACGCAGCGCCGCTTCGCCGGTCGCCACGTCCCACAGCAGCATATTGCCGCTTTCGTCACCAGATACCGCCATCGCGCCGTCCGGGCTGAAGGCCACCACGTTCACGCCGAAAGTGTGCCGGTCGCCGGACGCGCCGAACTGCCGCGCCAGCGTTCCGGCGGCGGCGTTCCACAGTTTCACCGTGCCATCTTTCGAGCCGGATAACACGTACTGCCCATCCGGGCTGTAAGCCAGGCTTGTCACCGGGCCGGTGTGCTGCTGCCTATCGGCCAGCCCGTAAATCAGGCGCGTGCCGGGGGCATAGGCGATCTCCAGCAGAGCGCGGTAGGACTCGGCCAGCGTGGGGTCGGCGGCGCTGGCTTCCAGTGCCATAATCAGCGCCAGATCGGGGTTGCCGTTGTTATACACCTCCTCAGACCCGTCGGACAGCGCCAGCCCGCGCGCGCGGGCGGCTTCGGCGGCGGCGGCGGTGGCCTGGAAATCGCGCTCCAGGTTGGCGGCGGCGACAGCGGTCGCCTGGATGGCGACGACGGTTTCCTGGGCAGCGACCGCTGTGGCGGCGTTAAAGTTCGCCAGCGCCTCCTGGGTAGCGGCGCGGTTGGCCTGGTAAATGGCGGTTTCCTGGGCGGCGAAAGCGGCGGCGGCGTTTAATTCGGCGGCGTCGCGCTGGATGAGGGCTTCGCCCTGGGCAATGGTGGCGGTGGCGGCGTTGTCGAGCGCAATTTCGGCGTTATAGTCGCTGGTGGCGCGGGCGATTTGCGCTTCAGCCGCCTGCGTGGCGGCGATGTTGGCCTGGATGAGGGCCTCGCCCTGGGCGATGGTGGCGGTGGCGGCGTTGTCGAGCGCGATCAGGGCGTTGGCGTCGCTGGTGGCGCGGGCGATTTCCGCAA
>JAPKMO010000087.1 GCA_026645945.1 Anaerolineae bacterium | reverse complement strand
TGTGCCGCGAACCGTAAAAACACCGCCGATACGCTGGCCGGGGGTGAGGTTGGTGATTTGGGTGCTGGGCGCGGTGCATCCTTCGACTGCCAGTTGAGCGCCAGGAGCAGCGGTCAGAACAGGCGTCAAAACAGGGGCGACCGGAAGGCGGGGGACCAGGATCACCTGTCCGGCGTAGATCTGATTTGCGTCCTCCAAGCAGTTGGCGCGCTGCAATGAAACCAGCGTGCTGCCGACGCTGCGCGCGATGGTAGAAAGCGTTTCGTTCTGGCGGACGGTATAAGCCACCCAGCCCGGCTGAAGCGTACATACGGTGGTGATGCCCCCTATGGGCGGGGCAGCAGTGAGCGTACCGGTCGGGGTGGGGCGGATGCCGGATGTTTCGGTGGGGCGCGGCGTATGGGTGGCCGTCGGCGTCGGGGTGTGGGTGGGGGATGGCGTATCGCTCGGCGTCCAGGTGGCGCTGGGTGTGAAGGTAGGCGTATGGGTGGCCGTCGGGGTGGCCGACAGCGCAGGCGTCGGACTCGGCGGGCGGCGGGTAGCTGCTACAGTTGGTGTTTTGGTGAGCAGTGCGGTCGGCGGCAGCGGCGTGGCAGTGGCGGTTAAAACCTCGGCCTGGCGCGTGGTGGTGATGTCGCCGGTTTCGACGCCGGAAAGCGATAAAATGACCGCGAACATGACGATAAGCGCCAGCGCGCCGATGGCGACAATGGCGACGACGACTTCATTTCCAATATCGCGCTGCATGGGCTATCCTTCGGCTTCGAGTTCCGGCATGATGGGAAGCGCGAAGTAAAAAATGCTGCCGACATTTTCGCGCGTTTCCAGCCACAGCCCGCCGCCATGCGCTTCGGCCAGCGTTTTGGCAATGGACAGTCCTACGCCGGTGTCGCCCAGCCCCTGGATGAGCGGGTTTTCCGCTTTGTACTTGCGGGCAAAAACGCGGGGCAGGTCTTCCGCCGCGATACCGCCGCCGCGATCTTCGACCGATACCAGCAGGCTGTCGGCGGCGGCGCTGAAGTTGTTGTTGTTCGACAGCTTAACCTGCTGGCGGTGCGCCGTGATGAAAACCTGACTATCTGGCGGCGAGGCGAGATAAGCGTTGGTGAGCAGTTCGTTAATGATCTGGCCTACGGCGTCGCGGTCGGCGCGCACCCTGGGGATGCTGTCATCCAGGTTCAGGTGGACAGTCAGCCCTTTTTCGCGGAACTGGTGGGTGGAATTGGTGATCGCTTCCTCAATTAAGTCCACTACATCGAGCGGCTCCGGCGAGAGTGTAAAACGGTCATTGTCAATGGCGGCGATGCGGGTGATGTCATCGAGCATGAAGGTCAGGCGCGAAACGTTGGCCGCGATGCGCTGCAAAAACTTACGCTGCATTTCCCCCAGAATACCGGCGGCCTCGTCGAGCAGCAGATCAATATATCCGACAATCGAGGTCATCGGCGTGCGGAATTCCTGCACCATACTCAGGATGATGTCGGGATTATAGTTTTTGTGTTCGATGGCCTCGCCGTCGTCGGCGGGCGGCTGGCGCAGGCTGAGCTGGCTTTGCAGCGCGGCTATCGTCGTGCGGGCTTCGTTCAGCTCACGTTCCAGGCGGCTGCGGTGTTCGGTCACTTCTTCGATCATGCGGGTCAGCGAGCCAACGCCGTCTTCGCCGAGCTGCTGAAGGCGCTCTCGGTGGCCTTCCATTCGCGCCAGCAGTTGATCTCGTTCGATTTCCAGCGCCTGTTTTTCGGCCAGCAGCCGGTCGTGCAGGCTGATTAAATTGCTGCGTTCGTCGGCGATCTCCTGAAGCTGGGCGCGCAGCCGGGACTGCTCCTGGCGGGACTCGTCCACCTCAAGCTGATAGGCCGATGCCTCGGCCAGCAGGCGCGCGCGCTGCTGTTTGAGCGCGTCGTGTTTGGCGGCCAGCTCGTCGCGTTCGACGCGCATCTGCTCCTGGTATTTAAGAGCTGCCTCACGATCTGCTGCCAGGTGTTTGATTTCGTTTTGCAGGGCCTCGATGCGGGCTTCGCGCTCTTTTTCCTGCTCGATGCGGGCTTCAAGCTGCTGGCGTTCGTTCAGCAGGGCATTACGTTCCAGAATGGCGGCGTCCAGTTTGGCTTGCAGGAGGGCGCGCTGTTCCGTCAGCTGCCCGACCAACTGGAGCAGCCCGGCAGGGCCGTTTTCGATGCCGAGGGCGCGCAGCTGCCCCTCAATGTCGTCGAGCCGGGCGCTTAACTGCTCGCGTTCGACTTCCAGTTGGGCTTTTTCCTGGCTCATGCGCTCGATGAGTTCCCGAACCATCTGCGGCGCGGCGAACTGGTCGCTGCGGCGGATTTCGGCAAGCTGGTCCTGAAGCTGGTCGCGCTGGGCCGCGAGTTCCTGTTTTTCGCGGCGCAGCACTTCGATCATCGTTTTAAAGACGTTTTCGTCGTCGGCAGCGGTTGCGCCGACCAATGTTGCTTCAGCCTCCTTGAGGCGGGCAGCCAGTTGGTCGCGTTCTTCGCGCAGGCGCTGCTGCTCATCGTTCAGCGCCAGGAGGCGCTGCGAGACGGACAAACCTTCTTCGGTATCGCCCAGGGCGGTCGAAACGCGGCTGCGCTCGCGGTCTAGCTCAACCTTGAGTTCCATCACCTGGCGGCTAAGTTCCTTGACCTGCTCGCGGGAAAGCTGGAGGCTGGCCTGTAACTCCTGGCGGGCTGCCAGCACATCGGCATCGGCGATCTGGTCAAGCGGAACGCCTTTGACCAGGGCTTCGATGGCGCGTTCTTCGGCCTTTTGGCGGGCGTCCCTGGCGGAGAAGCTGAGCGCCAGCAGGTTGCCGGCGATAATGCCGATGCCTTTCAGCAGTTCCCGGTCGGTTTCTTCCAGTTCGCGCCCGGCGTAGGGCAGGCCGATCATCAAAACGGCGACCAGTTCCCTGCCACTGAGCAGGGGTTGAAAATAAGTCGGGCCGACGACATCCACATCCAAACGATTGTACAGGTCGCGCAGTTCTTCGATGTTTCGGTCGGGAAAGAGAGGGCGCTGCAACTGCCGCTCTACCGCGTTCACCAGGGTGGGTTGGTTTTCCAGGTTGAGGGCAACGCCGTTTAAAACGCGCTGGTTGACGCGATCATAGGCGGCGATAATGTCGGCGTAGTTGGCATCCTGGAAGGTCAATACCGCGCCCAGATCGGCCTTTAACACCTCTAAACCGGCGGCGATCACGCGCTGGGGAATATCCGCCGGGGCAGCTTCTTCGAGAATCAAACCCAGCGTCTTTAGGAGCTGAACCGAGTCGCGCTGAATTGGAGAGAGCGCCGGCGCGACGCCGGCAGGGGGCAGGATGCTGTCCTGTGAGGCTGCCGCCGGGGGCATACCCTCGTTTGTTTCTGGCGAAGCCGGCGCTTCGGTTAAAAATCCGCCAGATTGGAGGATGACCTCCCCCTGAAGGCTACTGATAACCATGCGGAATATAACAGCCGGCAGGATGGGCAGCGCGGCCAGAAACGCCAGACGCGCGACACCCGCCGCATCGCCAAAGAGGCTGCCCTGCATGGTTTGAACGAGGGCAGCGCCGTACCCCACCAGGAGAATGGCGAAAAATACCAGTTTCAGCGGCGCGTCGGTGATGAGTTTGAAGTAGGCTAAAACCAGCACGATACCGAACGCCGCCAGCACGACCGGGATAAAAGCCCAGGCGATGCCGTAGAGGCTCAGGTTAAAATCGGCCTGGGAAGCAAGCCCCGGCCACGCCGAGCCGGTGATGACATAACCGATGGCGCAGACGAGCAGCAGAAGCAGTAAAATGACGTTCGCTGCCCGCCCCCAGCGGTTATGTTCTGCCGATAAAAACGCCCAGCCGATGAGCAGAATCATCACCACGCTGGCGGCGCGCTCCAGCGGCGGCAGGATGGCCGATGCATCCTGTTCGGCCAGGATGGCGAACAACGCGCCGAGCATAATGACAATCCAGGCCAAAAACGCGCCGCCCGCTGCCAGCGTGTAAGGCAGGGAAACGCGGTTGTGCGGATTTCGCAGCCGCTCCCCCAGCGCCATCAGCAGGCTCGCCAGGCAAATGACAAGGATGGCGAGAAAATAGAGCAGATCGCCTGGCGGGCGGACGAAGATTTCCAGGAAGTCAACAGGTGTTTGAAACAAGGCCGCAAACCTGAACAGACTGATACTGATATACCTGTTTAGAGTATAGCATAATCAAACAGATGCGCTTGATGCGGTTTGTTTATTTAAACATTTGGTGGGCGTTGACGATATGGAATGGCTTGGTTAAACTACTGGACGGGGGCCGGGCTGCCCCCGCTCGTGTTTTTAGCCGGTGGTCAGGCTTATGATGCGTCATCTGGCGATGGTTTTGCGAAAAGTTCCCTGGACGGTTTCCCTGGCGCGCGGGGTATGGCGGCTGCGGCAGCCGAAATTTTCCGCCGGTGTGGTCGGCGTGATCTTTAACGCGCAGGGACAGGTTTTGTTGGTTGAGCATGTTTTTCATCCCTACGCGCCCTGGGGACTGCCGGGTGGTTGGGTAGACCGAAATGAAGGCCCTGCCGAGACGATCCAGCGCGAACTGCGCGAGGAACTGCATCTGACGGCCAGCGTTGGCCCGATCCTGATGGCCGAAGTTGGTTATGGCAACCATCTTGATCTGGCCTACCTGTGTTATGCCGATGGGCCGATTGGCGAACTAAGCTCGGAGCTGCTGGCCTGCGATTGGTACGATGTGGAACGGCTTCCCAAATTGCAGCCGTTTCACCACCGCGCCATCGGGCAGGCCTTAAACGTGTTGGAAAACCATACAAAACTATGACAGTTACCGGATTAGGAACCAAACGCCGCCGCCGATCTCTGCCGATTGTGCAAGTGATGTCGGTGTTGATGCTGCTGGGGGCAGTCGCTTTATTTGTGTTGGAACTGGTGCAGTTCAGCCGGGGACAGGAACGCCTACCGGCGGACGTATCGGTGGCGGGCCTTCCGGTTGGCGGGCTGCTGCCGGCGGAAGCGGTCGCGCGGTGGGAGCAGGCGTACAGCCAGCCGGTCGTGATGTATTATGCCGGGTCGCCGATTGTGCTTGACCCGGCGGCGGTGGGCTTCCGCACCAACCGCGAGACGATGCTGGCTTCGGCGCGGGCGGCCACCGAGTTTGAAGCGGCTTTCTGGTCGCGGTTTGTAAACTATTTGATCGGGCGCGAAACGCAGGAAACGATCAATGTGCCGCTTTCGGCAGAATATCAGCGCAACCTGCTCGATCAATTCCTGCGGGACATCGCCGCCCGGTATGATCGCCCTGCGGGAACAGCCGATTTTAGCCTGGATACGCTGACCGTTCGCAGCGGCTCGGAAGGTTACGAACTGGATATAACGGCGGCGCTGCCGCTGGTCGAGGCGGCTCTGTACAGCCCTAACAACCGTTCGGTGAATCTGCCGGTGCGGACTTCCAGCGCCAATGTCGGCAGTATTGATACGCTGCGCGATATGATTATCACGTACCTGAACGGGCAGGGCTTCATCTATGATGGGCAGACGACGGTCGCGTCGGTGTTCATCCTGGATTTGCTGACCGGCGAGGAAGTGAACATCCTGGGGGACGTGGCTTTTTCGGCAGCCAGCATGATGAAAGTGCCGATTCTGGTTGATTATTTCCGGCATTTGTGGTTTCCCGCGCCGAACGATGAAGCCTGGCTGATGGCGAATTCGCTGTTGTGCAGCAATAATTCGTCCTCGAACCTGCTGATGCAGATCATCGGGGAGCGCGTCACCGGCCAGCAGGATATTTTTGCCGGCATTGCCAGCGTAACCGAAACGGCGCGGTATCTTGGGGCGCGCAATACCTACATCACCGCGCCGTTTGATCTGGGTATTGAAGGGCAGCAGCTTGGCTCGATACCCGCGCCTTTAACCGCGCCTAACCCGAACTATAACACCCGCGCCGACCCGTATAACCAGACGACGGCTGAAGATATGGGAACGCTGTTCGGCATGATTTACGACTGCGCCAATTACGGGTCGGGGTTGATGGCCGCATTTCCTGATGGAGAATATACCCAGGCCGAGTGCCGCCAGATGTTAGAGCTGATGAGCGCCAATGATCTGCTGCGCCTGCTGCAAGGCGGCATCCCTGACGGCGTGCGGATTTCTCATAAAAACGGCTGGGTCAGCGATATGAGCGGCGATGCCGGTATTGTGTTCCCGCCCAATGGCCGGAATTATGTCATCGCCGTTTTGCTGTGGGAGCAAACGGATTTTCAGGATTATACGCGGTTGTGGCCGCTGGTGGAGGGCGTTTCTCGCGCGGCGTGGAACTACTTCAGCCCGGAAGACCCACTGATCGCACCGCGCACCGATCTGCCAGAGACAGCGCAGGAATGTACCAATTTTCTGCCGCCGCAAGATAAGCTTGACCTGAACAACATCAACGGCTGGCGCGAAACCGCCGGTTCTTAACTGCCGGGCAGCCGTTTAACCAGCGTCAGGCGGTTGCGCCCGCGCTCGCGGCTGTACGAAACCTCATCCATCAGTTTTTTGATGAAGTGGATTCCCCAACCGCCGCCGGTTCGCTCTTCCAGCGGCGCGTTTGGGTTGGGGTCAGGCTGGCTGAGGGGGTCAAAAGCCGGCCCATCATCGAGGATGATAATGGTAAAACGACCGGCAGCCGTCTGACAAACGATGTCTATGATCTGGTGTTCGCCCTGCATCTGATAAGCATGTTCCACGATGTTGGTACAGGCTTCGTCCACTGCCAGCTGACAATGATAAACAGCATGTTCATCGAGTCCAGCGCGGCCGGCTGCTTCGGCGACGAATCGGCAGGCCACCGGCACCTGATGGGGTACGGCTGCTATGCGTAAATGCGTTTCGTTCGCATACATGACCGGACCACCGGGCGAATTTAATAGCTGCCGACGGCAGCGACCCGGGTCGGATAAATTTGAAAGATCGTGTCCAGGCCGGCCATTTCCAGCACCTCCTGGACGCGGGGGGAGGGCTGCGCCAACCGCAGATCGCCGCTGCCACGCACTTTCTTTAAAGCCGAGACAATCTCGCGCAGGCCGGCGCTGCTCATATAATCAACGTTAGCCAGATCAAGGACGATCTGGATATGCCCCTTGTCTATTTCACCGAGCAGGGCTTCGCCGAATTCGTGCGCGTTCATGCTGTCAATCCGGCCACTGACTTCGATTAGCGTGACGTTGTTGTGTGCTGAAATGTTGATGTTCATTGGTGATGCTCACTTCAGAACCAGTGGATTATGGTAGAAAGTATATCATAATAGAGCGGAGTTCAGGAGATGAGATGCAGGTTTAGCATCGGGGTTGTTTAAACCGGCGGAACGAGAACGACTTTTAAGTGTCTGTCATCGGGAAATTCGCGCGCCAGATAATCCTGGAAAAACGATGGCGCGAGGGGATGTTCAACGTAAAAAAGATGGGCGGGGCATAAACAGTCCGACGCGCCGAATTTTTTCACCGGGAGCGACACGCCGGGAAACTGCGCCAACAACCGCGCCCAGTCATGCTCGCGGTTGATGTCTGTTTCGGCAAACCAGATAGATCGAAGCGCGGTTTTGTGGCGCAGGTAGTCTATGTGCCAGTGAGGGCGTGCCGCAGCGCCCACATGATGCCGCAGCCGCCCAGCCAGGCCGCCTGGCCCGCGCGCGCTGCCGACATAAATATAACACCCCGCCGCAAAACGGCAAAACCCCAGACGGCCAATTTGGATAACCTGAGAAGCCTCAAGCGCCAGAATAAGCGTATAAGTTCCCTGCGCCGGGGGAATGAGAAGATGCTCGAAATTATCGTTCAATGAACCCAAATCGCCTGTTTTTTGCGCCCGGCTGATCCTATAATAACCCGGCGGTAAAGTCTGGCAAGAGGTGTGGTTAATGGACGCTGGCATGGTCGTCCTGATGACGTTGAGCTTTGGCCTGCTGCTGCTGCTGGTGCAGCGTTCCGAACGGCGGCGGCGGCGAGTGGTTTTTGTTCTGCTGCTGCCGGTCGCTTTTGTGATCGTCTGGTACGCGAATCAACGCGGGTATCAACAAGAGGCGCTGGCGGGCTTTATTCTGGCGCTGGTGTTAAATATTTTCTTCTGGATACTGATCGGGCGTTATAACCCGGTGGGCAGCAGCGACAGCATCAAAGTGCTGGGGCTGGATGATTAATGGCTGATGAACGACCGGCCAACAAGGGGCTTAAGCCCCTTGTTGGCGTGATGAAACGATTTAACCGATGATGTTCAGCGGAATGACATCACTGGATTGAAGCATAACCACGCTGATACGCGCGGCGGTGTTCTGCGCCAGCGTCTGGAAGGCCAGCCCGGCGGGATTATCCGGCTCGACCACGACTATAGGCCGACCGGAGTCGCCGCCTTTACGCACTTCGGCGTCCAGGGGGATCCGCCCCAGGAACGGCACGCCGCGATCCTGGGCCAGTTTTTCGCCGCCGCCCTGGCCGAAGAAATCCCCGGTCATATTTTCGACAACGCCGAGGATGGGGACGTTCAGCGTTTCAAACATGGCGATGCTGCGGAGCGCGTCCGCAACGGCCACTTCCTGCGGCTGCGTGACGACGATAACGCCGGTCAGCGGGAAGGACTGCGCCAGCGAAAGCGGCGCGTCCCCCGTACCGGGGGGCAGGTCAACGATCATATAATCCAGGTCGCCCCATTCCACATCGGTGAAAAGCTGGCGAATCGCGCCGTGCAGCATCGGGCCGCGCAGGATGAGCGGTTTATCCGGGGTGGTGAGGAAGCCGGTGCTCATAATTTTTACGCCGTAGGCTTCCAGGGGTATCATTTTGCCATCCTCAACGGCGGGATGGCCGACACTCAGCCCGGTCATCTGGGGGATGTTCGGGTTGAGGATGTCGCCGTCAATCAGCCCGACACGCGCGCCGGCTTCGGCCAGGGCGACGGCCAGATTGGTCGAGACGGTGCTTTTGCCGACGCCGCCTTTGCCGCTGGCAACCGCGATGATACTACGCATAGGAACATCCAGGCGGCCATGAATCCGCCGGTCGGTGGGAACCTGCGCGTCCCATTTGATCTGGATAGCCGTGATATTCGGCACTTTACCGACGATGGCCTCGTGGCAAAGCCGCTGAAAAACATCCTTCAGCGGGCAGGCGGGGGTGGTCAGCACCAGAGTAAAAAAGGCGGTCTGGCCTTCGATATGAAGGTCGCGCACCATATTTAGGCTGACAATATCCCGGTGCAGTTCAGGTTCAATAACCGTGCTGAGGGCGCGCATAATCTGGTCTTGTAAGTCGCTCATTGTTTCTCCTACTGTTCACGCCGGCAGCAGCGTGTTCCGTTTGTGAATGTACGTGTAATTAGTATAACTCAGGCTATAAAAATTCGGCAGTGACTTTTGTTCCGATGGGAATTGAAAAGGGCGGGTTATCCCGCCCATTTGTTTTAGCCCTTATCCGCTTTGCGCTGGCGTATTTTTTCCAGCATGGCCTGTTTGTCGAACTTCGGCTTGTCGCCGGTCGGCACTGCCGGGGCGGGAGCGGGTGTCTCGGCGGCCTCGACGGCGGGCTGTACCGGTTCGCCGACTTCGGCGGCGCGTTTGCGGGCGAGCGCCTCCTCGCGCTTACGCAGCCGTTCCGCTTTGGCTGGGTCTGCGTCTGCGGCATCGGCAGGCGGCAGCGGTTTGGCGGGCGGTTCCGGTTTGGCGAACATATTTTCCCAGGTGGGCGTAACAGCAGTCTGGCCGGCCTTTTTCATCGCTTTGAGGACATCGGGGTGTTCCCAACCGCCGCGCGCGACCGCTTCTTCCAGAGCCGTCGTTGGGGCGATGTTCTTCCAATAACTCAGCGGCTTGGAGAGATGCTGCTTGTCGTGGATATGATGCGTGGTGCGGTCGTAGCTGGCGAGTTCGTAGTTATGGTCCATTTTGATAGCGTCAAACGGGCAGAACTCCGCGCAGAAGCCGCAGTTCATACAGATGTCAATGTCAATAAAAAACGCTACCGGCTGTGGGACAGGGCGACCGGTTGTGGGGTCGGAGCCGCGCACAATCCAGATACACTGTGGAGGGCAGACTTTGGCGCAGATGCCGCAGCTTGTACACCAGTCCTCGCCGGGCGCTTCCGGGTGATCGGGATCGTTCACGACCAGAAAGGGCGTAAAACGAAAACGTTCCGGGACGGCCAGCTTTTCTTCCGGGTACTGAACCGTAAAAGCACCCTGCGCTTTAAGACCCTGGCGGATGGGGAAGTTTTCCTGCCGGAAGTATTTACGCCCGGCATAACGAATGTCGTCAACGTAGGTGTTGAAGAAATGCCTGAATGTGACCCACAGGCCCTTTAGAATACCTTGTCCATACATACCAGCCCGCTCCTTGTCATGCAGGGGTGGGCTGCTAAACCCACCCCTGCGGAAGTCTCTACCGATCCGTTTCGCCTAATACGATGTCAATGCTGCCCAGGATTGCCACAACGTCTGCCACTTTATGCCCGATGCACATCGGCCCCAGGGCGGTTAAGCTGATGAAACTGGGGGCGCGGACATGGTAGCGCCAGGGGTTTTGCGGCCCTTTTTCATCTCCGGCAGATACAACATAAAAGCCGAGTTCACCTTTGGGGTTTTCGACGCGGCCATAGGCTTCGCCCAGCGGCACGCGCGGCGTGTGCTGTTTGCTGCCGGCAAAGATGGGTTCGCCGGCGGTACGCTCCAGGCGGGGCAGGATTTGTTTAAGGATACGCACGCTTTCCCGCATTTCATCCAGGCGGATGAGGTAGCGGTCGTAAATATCGCCGTTGTACCGCACAGCTACGTCAAAGTCGAGTTCAGGATAGATGCTGTAGGGGTCGGCGCGGCGCACATCGTAAGGCACGCCGCTGGCGCGTAGCAGTGGGCCGGCAGTGCTGTAAGCAATCGCCATTTCCGGCGGCAGATAACCGACGCCGATGGTGCGCGATTTGATGATTTCGCTGTCGGTGAGGTACTCGTCAAGCTCATCAATGGACTGCGGAATACGCTCGTTGATGAGTTCGGTCAGGTATTCCATCGTGTTATAGTCGCGCACTAGGTCGTTCATTCTGGAGGCGACGCCGCGAATACGTTCCGGCAGGTCTTTAAAAACGCCGCCGAAGCGCATGTAGTTACACATCATGCGGCTGCCGGCGGTTGCCTCGAAGAAGTCGAGGATTTTTTCCCGTTCTGCAATCGCGTACAGGGCAGGGGTAAAAAATGCGCCCAGGTCGTTGAGCAAAAAGCCGATGGCCCAGTAGTGATTGACAATACGGGTGAGTTCCACCATCAGCACGCGGATGCACTCGGCGCGATAGGTGGGCGGCTGGTAGCGCGCGCCGTTTGCCAGAAGCTGCTCGACCGCCAGGGCATATCCCAGGTTATTGCCCATGCTGCTGAGGTAATCCAGCCGGTCAGTGAAGGGCATGTTGTGGAGGAAAGTATTGCGTTCACCGATTTTTTCGTGGTTGCGATGGAGATAACCCATCACCGGCTCCAGCGTTTCAATCGTTTCGCCGTTGAGCGTGACGATCATGCGGAAAACGCCGTGTGTGCTGGGGTGATGCGGCCCCATATTAACCACCAGGCGGTCGGTTTTGATGTGGCTCTCGTCTGTTAGCTCCTGGATGCTGACACCCAGGCCAAGATCGGCGTACAGGGACTCCTCGGACTTATCGCTGAGTTTGCTCAGGTCGAAGTCCGCCGGATATTTCACGTTTTTGCCATAGACGTTACGTTCTTCGGCGCGGTGTACCCATCCATCCGGCCAGCGGCTCTCGAATGGTTTGTGATCTTCCTCGTAGTAGGCTTCCTGCCAGTCTTTGCGCATGGGGTGGCCGTCAAAACCCTCCCACAGCAGGATGCGCTTGAGGTTGGGATGGCCGGGAAACCGGATGCCGTACAAATCCCAGGCCTCGCGCTCCTGGAAATCCACGCCCGGCCAGATGTTAATGAGCGAGGGTATCTCCGGGTTATCGCGGGATGTTTGGGCTTTAAACACCAGCGCCGGCCCGCCGGAAGTGCGATAGGCGTGGTAAACCATTTCCATATGGTCGGAGATGCCAAAATAATCCACCGCCGTCGCGCTGGAAAGGTAGTCGAAGCCGTACTCGTCCCGCAGGGCGGCTGCGACCTCGACCAGATGGTTTTTGTCCACGATGATACCGCCGTAACCCTGGCGCGTGTCGTCCTGTATGGTGTCGGGGAATTTCTGTTTAAGCGCGTCAACTGCCGCCTTGATGTCGGTTGTTTCCACAATCGGATGATCCACCATGATTTACGATTCCTTCTGCCCCTTACGTTCGCGGATTTTCGCCAGCATCGCTTCTTTATCGAATTTTTTCCCTGTGGGGGCGGCCTGTCTGCCGGATGCCGGCGTGGCTTCGGCGGCGGGCGTCTCGGCAGGCTGCCCGCCCTCGGCGGCGCGTTTGCGCGCCAAAGCGGCCTCGCGCTTCGCCAGGCGGGCGGCTTTTTCGGGGTCGTCCGACGCGGCTGCGGGGGCAGCAGCTTTGGCGGCAACTTTAGGCGCTTCGGGTTCCGGTTTGATGGTGGGCGGCAGCTCGCGGACGCCGTAGGGCTTGCCTGCGGCGGCCAGTTCCGCCTGGCGGCGGATCAAATCCATCTGGCGCGGGTCAATGATGTCCGGGCCGAGGATGGGAATGGGCGTTGGCTCGGACGGCCCGACGCCATACCAGGGTACATCATCGAGATTCGCCAGCGATTGGCCGTCAATTTTTTTCTGTAGGGCGATCAGCCCATGCAGGAGCGCCTGCGGGGTGGGGGGGCATCCCGGCACGTATACGTCTACCGGCAGGTACATGTCAATGCCCGACACGACGTTGTAGCCCTCCTTGAATGGCCCGCCGCCGCTGGCGCAGGCACCCATCGCCAGCACGTACCTGGGTTCTGGCATCTGGTTATACAGGCGCACAATCGGCACGACCATCTTTTTAGTGACTGTGCCGGAGACGATCATCAGGTCGGCCTGGCGCGGGCTGGCGCGCATAACCTCCATGCCGAACCGGGAAAAATCGTAACGGGAGGCGGCGGTAGCAATCATTTCAATCGCGCAGCAGGCCAGGCCAAAGAGCATCGGCCACATGGATGAGCGACGGCTCCAGTTATAAATCCGGCTGAGGCTGGTAATAGCGATATTACCCTGCATCTCGTCGGGGATGGGGAATTCGGTACTGTGTAAATCTCGCAGGTCGAGCGTGTGCATTACGGATTGACCTCCTCATACCACTCCCGCAGAATCTCGTTAAGGATACCCTCGTTAACAAGCGCCGGATCGTCCGCGAAATTGGGGAGTGTAACAATATAGCGATACAACTGCTCCAGACCCAGTGTTTCTACATCTGTATCGGGATAAGCCTCCTTCAGACATAAAACAATCTCGTAGCTGGATTCCCAATACAGCTTGTTCACCGTGCTAACTCTAGCTTACCGCAAACCCGACGCAATTTCGAGAACAAAAGTCTCATGCACGTCTGTTTTATGGCTGGTTTTTCAAAATCGCTTCAGTGTCAATCTGGGCGCGCTGCAAGCGTCCGCTGTAGTCCACGTAGACGGCTTTCCATTCGGTGAAGGTATCCAGCGCCGTCTGCCCGGCTTCGCGCATCCCGTTGCCGGTGCCGCGCGTGCCACCAAAGGGGAATTGTATCTCCGCTCCGGTCGTGCCGTGATTGATGTAAACGATGCCGGTCGTCAGGTCACGAATGGCGCGGAAGGCCGCATTGACGTTTTCGGTGAAGATGCTGCTGGACAGCCCATAAGCAACCTGGTTATTGATCTCGATGGCTTCATCCAGAGAGCTAACCTCGATAACGGAAAGCACCGGGCCAAAAATTTCTTCGCGGGCGATACGCATATCGGGCGTCACGTTGTCGAACAGGGTAGGCTGGTAGAAGAAGCCTTTGCCGCCCAGGGGGTCGGCAAATCCGCCGCCGGTTAAGAGGGTTGCGCCCTCGTGTTTGCCGATTTCAACATACCGGTGAATGCCTTCGCGGGCGCTGCGGCTGACCACCGGGCCGACCTGCACATCTTCTTCCAGGCCGTAACCGAGCTTAAGCGATTCGGTTTTTTGGCGCAGTGCCTCGACCAGACGGGGCTTGATGCCCTTCTGCACGATCACCCGGCTAGTAGCGGTGCAGCGCTGGCCGGTGGTTCCAAACGCGCTCCAGACGATTGCCTCGACGGCTAAATCCAGGTTGGCGTCGTCCATGACGATGATGGCATTTTTGCCGCCCAGTTCCAGGCTGACCTTTTTGCCGATCTGCGCGGCCTGGGCATACATACGATACCCCACTTCGGTAGAGCCGGTGAAGGAAATCACGCGCACGTCGGGGTGGGTTGCCAGGGCATTACCGACCGACCCGCCGGGGCCAAGGATAATATTCAGAACGCCCGGCGGCAGTCCGGCATCCTGGAAAACACGAACGAATTCTGCGCCGAGTTTAGGAGTGTCGGAGGCCGGTTTGAAGATGACCGTATTGCCGGCGATGAGCGCCGGAAGCGACTTCCAACTGGGGATGGCAATCGGGAAGTTCCAGGGGGTGATGAGGCCGACGACGCCGACCGAGTCGCGCAAGGCCATCCCGAACTTATTAGGCATTTCAACCGGGGCGGTATAACCTAACAAACGGCGGCCTTCGCCGCCCATAAAAAATGCCATATCAATGGCTTCCTGCACGTCGCCCCGGGCTTCGGCGATGACCTTGCCCATTTCCTGAACCATAAGGCGCGCCAACTGTTCTTTACGTTCGATGAGCAGCTGGCCGACCCGGTAAAGAATCTCACCCCGGCGCGGGGCCGGGACCAATCGCCAGCTTTTGTAGGCTTCTTTGGCGGCCTGCACGGCAGCGTTTACATCATCGGCCCCGCTGCGAGCGACGACAGCAACAACTTCTTCGGTGGCGGGGTTGAGGCTTTCAAAAGTTTCGTGGGTGCGCGCTTCTACCCATTCGCCGCCGATAAAGTTTTTTACAAGTTCAGCCATGTTCAGTTCACTTCCTTAAACAAATCGAAGTATGAAATATGCTATATGTGGTATTACAAGGGGTCAATCCTGGATGCCAAGTATAAGTTGTGGCGAATCGTTTGTCAAGAAATGCACAAATGGGGATCAGCGAAATCGGCCAATTCGAGCGATTGGCAGGCGAAAGCTGAAGGAGCTGCCTTTGCCCTCCTGGCTTTTGACCTCTATCCGCGTTTTGTGACGTTCGAGGATGAAACGGACAATCGCCAGCCCCACGCCAAGCCCGCCGTACCGCCGCGTAGTGGAGTTGTCTATCTGGTAAAAAGAATCAAAAATGCGCTCGATTTTGTCTGACGCTATACCGATGCCATAATCTTTAACGGCGATAAGCACCCAGTCGTCCTGCCGCTGACCCAAAACCTCAACGTTTTGCTGGCTGAATTTGAGCGCATTGTCTATCAAAAGCTGCATGACGATTCCCAGCGCCTGACGGTCGGCCAGAACCGGCGGAAGCCCGGCCTCCAGATGCACCTCGATACGTTCGATGCTGTCCTTGTGTTCCCAACTGCGCCGCAGGTTTCGGAGCGCATACTGAATGGCTTCGTTCACCAGCACGGGACCAAGTGTATAGACATCCTGGCTGTCGTTGAGCAGTTCGTTAAGCAGAGTGATATTGCGGACGGCGGCTTCCAGGCGGGCGGTCGCGCCCATCGCATATTCGATGAGCGTAGCCGTATTTTCGCCGTCCTCCGCCAGCAGCGCGACGGCAGATTTGACCTGCAACAGAGGGGTTTTAAGTTCGTGTGACACGTTTCTCACAATCGCATTTTTAAGCAGATTCATTTCGTCGAAATGCTGGCGCTGGTAATCGGCCATCGTTTTAAGATGGTGATTCTCCTGCGCCAGAAGGTGGTTGGCGTGTTGAAGCTGTTTGTTGGTGGAATGCAGTCTGATGAGATTAATGACCTGAAATTCAAAACGTTCAATATCCGGGGGGAGCAGAAAAATATCTTTCTGGTGTTCGGCGGCGCTTTCCGGCAGCGCCGCGCCGACCGCGATCAGCAGCGGGCGTTCGAGGGCGTCCATCTGATTGCAGAGGCCATCATACAGCTTAAAGGTATTCTGGCAGTCCGCCGGTGCGATGACGGCATCAGGG
This sequence comes from Anaerolineae bacterium, assembly GCA_026645945.1. GTDB lineage: Bacteria > Chloroflexota > Anaerolineae > Aggregatilineales > Phototrophicaceae > CFX2. Next base: position 3,971 of record JAPKMO010000087.1, on the reverse strand, counting down.
CTTTCGGTTTCGATGAGCGTCCAGGCGTCCTCAAGGGTGCGGGCGAAACTGATGTAGGCAGGCATGTTATGAAAGCCGGTGGAGACTCGTGGCAGCCACTCTGGTGTGGGGTCTTGTAACGTCAGCGTGAGGATAGTCGGCGTATGACCGTTAATTTGGAATGACTGCATCACCGGAACCTTCGGTACAAAAAACCTGACAGTAACATCTTATCATAGAGCTTTGCTCAACAAAAGTTATAAAATAATTACACACAGCGGCCCAAAGTCTGGCAAAGCTGGTTGATGTGCAGGCGGTCGTGCTGGGCGGTGAAGTGGGCCATTTCGAGCAGCGTGGTCGGGCCAAAGATGCTGTGGCGCGCCGTCCGCTGCCAGTCATCGGGTTGAAGCGCACGCAGCCGGGCCAGGGTTTCGAGCCGCTCGGCGGCGAAACGACGGGCGGCCTCAAAACCATCGTCATCGCATGACACCACGCCACGGGGGCCGGGCGGCGGCGGGTCTACGAGAAAGGGATTCGTCTCGGTGAGGATGCGTTCCAGGCGAGCGCGCTGGACAAGGCGTTCGCTTTCCAGCAGATGGCAAATGATCTGCATCGGCGACCACTCACCGGCATCGGGGTGCTGCTGCCAGTAGTGCGGTTTGGCATCGGCCAGCGTGCCGAACAGCGCGCCGATGTTTCCCTGCATCTCCGGCTCGATCATCGCCGGGGTAGGCGGCAGCGGCGTGAGGGTGTCGAGCCAGTTAGTCGAGCGAAGCGCCGAGAAAAAGTCCTGGAGCGTGCCGGCGGCATCGGCTGCGGGGTGCGAGATGGGCGCGCCGGTGATGTGGTAAGCGCGCAGCCCGACCTGGCGCGCGGCCAGGATGCTGCTGTCCAGGTGGTCGCCGACCATCAAAGCCTCATCCGGCTCGACGCCGATACGCGCAGCGGCTTCGACATAAAAAGCCGGATGCGCTTTGATGAAGTGCATGTTTTCGGCATGTGTGACCAGCGCATAGGCGTTAAAGTCGTCCGGCAGGCCGGCCCACTCAAGCCGCAGGCGAATGGCTTCGGCGGGATAAAGCGAGTTGGTGGTGATGGCGACGGCCAGGCCGCTTTCAAGCAGAAACCGGATGAGTTCGGGCGCGCCGTCAACAGGGGCAGCGAGCGCCCGCAGTTGAGGATAAACGTCCCGGTAAAAGCCGGACAGCCCGGCATGGATTCGGTCAGCGGGCAAGCCGGTTTGTCGGCACAGTGCGTCACCTATGGTTTGCAGGTTGGTTTCCTGCATGTCGCGCGGGCCGGCCAGCGCCTTAAAACTCGCCAGCAGCGCATTGGCGATGTTGTTTTGTTCCCACGCCGACGACAGATAATCTTCTGCCAGGCGAAAATATTCAGCGGTGAAAACCGCGCCCTGGCTGTGGAGCAGGGTATTGTCCAGGTCGAGCAGGACGGCTTTAATCATGATCGTCCGGGCCAAGCGCCTTATAGAAAATGTCCAGGCCAGGCCGTTCGGCGTTACATTTGGAACAGCCGATATAGGGATCGTCAACCACGATACGATGTCGAACACAGGAGGCCGTCACCTCAAGCTGCCGGCCCAGGCCGAGCAAACGCGGTTTGATCGCCAGTTTAAGCTGTAGATCGGGGCTGGCGTTGGCGTTTAAAATATCCGGCACAGGACAGAGCGCGCAGTACTGAGGCCGCCAGGGCAGCGATTGAGGGTTTTCCTGAGCCAGCCGGCATTCCTGAATGCTGCGCCCGCGATGAAAATCCTCGTAATAATGACGGCATTCTTTCCCGGCAGGAGTACGCATCGCAAACCGCCTCCTCAGACCGCATGAGATTGTTCGCGCAGCCAGTTCTGGGCGGTTTCCGCCAGGGTTCGCAGCTCGCCATACTGAATTGTACAGTCGGGCAGCGATTCGAGAAAACTGGTGCCATAATTCTTGCTGATAATACGGCGATCCAGAATCGCCACGATGCCACGATCGGTGGTGGAACGGATGAGCCGGCCAAAACCCTGCCGGAAACGCAGCACGGCATCTGGGATGGCATAACTCTTGAAGCCATCGGCATAGGTTTCGGAACGCGCGGCGAAGATTGGTTCGGTTGGGACGGCGAAGGGCAGCCGCGCGATGACCAGGGCGCTCAGCGCCTCGCCCGGCACGTCCACACCTTCCCAGAAGCTTTTAGTTCCCATTAATACCGCGCGCTCGGTGGTTCTGAACCCCTCCAGCAGCGCCTGGCGGCTGCCGCCCTCGGTCTGGTCGTAAACGGTGATGCCCCCCAGCAGTTCAAGGCGGGCGCTGATGGCCTGTTTGGTCTGCTGAAGGTGCGTGTAGCTGGTGAAAAGCACCATCGTTCGCCCGCCAAGCGCGGTCGCCAGTTCGATCAAGGCGCGCTCGAAAGCGGGCTGGTAGCCAGGGTCGTTTGGTTCGGGGATGTCGCCGGGCAAAAACACCAGCGCAGAGGTTCGATAATCAAACGGCGTGCCGAGTTCCAGCGTGCCGGCATGTTCAGCGCCTAACCGCTGGCGCAGATAATCAAAACTGCTGTCGGCGCGAAGCGTGGCGCTGGTCAAAACGACGGCGTTTTTTTGCGACCAGACTCGTTCCTTGAGCAGCGCGCCGACGTTCAGCGGGGCGCAGTTTACAGCGGTATAGTTCCCGTTCTGGCCGCTGCTCAACCAGTAGATAGTGTTATCGTCCGGTTCGAGGGTAAAAGCATTGAGCTGATTCTGGATTTCCGCCAGATGACGGGCGACCGCGCCCGTGCTGCTGACAAGATCGGCATAATGCGGAATGGGATAACTTTCCAGGCGGCTGAGGCCGTCGGTCAGCCGCCGCATGGCCTCGCCGATCACGTCAAAAAATTCACGCAACGGCAGCCATGCGGCCCGGCAGGCCTCGAAGTTTGGGCTCGCGCGCAGTTGAGGGGTGATACGCAGTTGAACGTGATAATCGCCGGCGCGTGAGCTGTTTGTGTGCTGCAAAACCCGGCGGAAGGCATTAAATAACGCCGTGATGTGCGCCTCCATCGCCCCGACAGCCGCGCCGATGTTCTGCACGAAGGCTTCCAGCCGCGCCAATTGTTTGTCCGGGATGTGGCTTCTGACATTGAACAAAAGGTCGCCCAGAAGTCCCTGGCTGGCGCTGCCCAGGTCGCTCAACCGGCGGCGGAGGGCCGTTTCGTCCAACCGAAACTGAATGCTGTTGGTGGCGGCGTCTTCCAGATTATGCGCCTCATCCAAAATCAGGCAGCGATAATCCGGCATGATGGCCTGGCCGCTGACAGCATCGGAAAGCAGCAGCGCATGGTTGATGACCAGCACGTGCGCGGATTCTGCCGCCTTGCGCGCCTTGTAAAACGGACACGCGCCTTCCATTGTGGCGCGGCAGCGTTCCAGCGAGCAGCCTTCGTCTTCGGCGCTTAACCGCTGCCAGATGCTGTTTTCGACCGGGCCGCGCAGGCTGATTTCGCCCCGGTCGCCGGTGCCGCCTTCCAGCAGCCAGACCAGGATTTTCGCCAGCGTGCGCAGTTCGTCCACGTTATTGGGCTGCCGCCGCCGCAGGGCGGCCAGCCGGCGTGGGCAGAGATAGTTGGCACGCCCCTTAAGTACGGCGGTTTTAACGGGCAGGTCGAGCGCGGCATTGAGGGATGGTATATCCCTGGTGATAAGCTGTTCCTGCAAATTGATGGTATTGGTGGAAATCACAACGCGGTCGCCATTCTGGGCGGCCCATAACATCGCCGGCAGCAGATAAGCCAGCGATTTGCCGGTCCCGGTGCCGGCTTCGATCATCACGTGGCGGGACTGAGTTAAAGCCTCGGCGACGGCCAGCGCCATCTGGATTTGCTGGGGGCGTTTTTCGTAACCCGGCATCCGCCGGGCGAGCATACCGGTTTCATCCATGAGCGCAGTGATCGTTTCAGGGTCAACAGCCGCCGAAGCCGGATTGGGGTGCAGAGTTTGATATACTTCAGCCGGTGTG
>JAPKMO010000086.1 GCA_026645945.1 Anaerolineae bacterium | reverse complement strand
CCCCGCCAACAGCGCGTGGACAGTTTACCAGGGCAGCCGCGCGGCAGCCTACCTGAACCAGACCTACCGCACCGCCAACCGCCAGGGCGCGACCGTCGCCTTCGCAGTGACGAACGCGAATTCGATCACCCTGCACCACCTCAACTCGACCAGCACCAAAGTGCAAATCTGCGCCACGACGGCTGCCGGCGCGCGCACCTGTTCGGAAGTCAGCCTGGTCGGTAAATCCAACACGATCTTCAACCTGGGCGCGGTTGGGGATTATCTGGTGAGCATCACCAACCTGGACATCCTCAAGACGCTCAACGTGGATGCCATTGGCGTCCATAACACCACCGGCGGCGTCCTGTCGGCGGGCATTCACCAGGAAAGCAACCCGCTGCTGACCTTCGGCGGCGGCTGGAACGCCGGTTCGACCGCCGAACGCGGCGCAACCGATGGATTCGTCCGCAGCACCACCGTCGGCGCGGCGGGGCAAACGCTCAGCTTCACCTTCAACGGCACCGGCTTCAGCATCGTGGTGGCCGAAAGCACCACCACCAGCGGCAGCTACTCGCTGGTGATAGACGGCGGCGCGCCCATCAACCTGCCGAACGCGGCGCTCACCTCGGCCCGCGTCCCGGTGGCGCTCACCTACGTCGGCTTTGCGCCCGGCAGCCACACCGTCACCCTCACCAACAACGACGCCGGCAAACCCCTGCTGGTTGACCGGGTGGACGTGCTGGGGACGGCAGCCTCCATCGGCGCTGAAGTCACCGGCAACATCGAAAACGACAATCCACTGGTCATCTACTTCCCGTACTTCAACGCCAACCCGGTGACGGCTGCTGCCGCATCCAACGGCAGCCAGCACATCGGCTCGATGCGCGGCGCGGGCGTCTACTTCCAGTTGAACATCGGCGCGTTCCAGTACGTGCGCGAAACCAGCGGCAAATACGGCGGCGTTTCCATCTGCTCCGCAGCAGCCGGCACGCCGTCCACCGGCTGTACGCCGACCCTGGTGGCGAACAACCTGCCGCCGATTGGGTATCAGCAGGCGCAGGCGGTCGCTGTCGGTGGCAGCGGCACGCGCTGGGTTTTCATCCGCAACGACGACGGCAAACCGATGCCGCTGGACTATGTGCGCCCCACTAACCCGGACGGCGTGCTGACCAGAGGCTTCTATGAAGATACCTACGCGGCGGTCAGCAGCAAGTTCAACTTCGACGGCACGTTCAGCGAAGTGCCGGTCAGCGCGGCCTCCGGCGGCACAGTGCAGTCCACCACCACCAACGGCGGCGCGGCACTCTTCCAATTTGAAGGAACGGGCTTCTCGGTCTACTTCGGTCTGAATAACCTGGCCGGTGAAGTCGAAATCTGCTGGGTGAACGCCCTCACGCTCGACCCCGCCGCCGTTGAACCCGGCGACCCCGGCGTAGCCTGCCAGAGCTATAACAACTTCGATACCGCCGCCCGCTACAAAGCAGGCCGCACCAATATCATCGCCCTGGCCGCCGGTAACTATACCGCCGTCGCGCGCCACAAAGGCGCAACGGGGCTAACCACCATGCAGGTGGACGCGGTTGAGATTTACGACGACAACCGCACCGGCAAACCGGCGCTGGATGTCCCCGGTCAGCGTTACGAAACCAGCTACGACCGCCGCCTGATAGACGATCTGTTCGTCTACTACGGCCAGGGCTGGCGTTCGGTGTCCGGGCGTTCCGCCGCGCGTTACTCCGGCGAGAACTACGACACCATCAAGGACAGCATCGGCGGGGGAATCTCCTTCCTGACGGACAATGGCGACGCGATCACGCTCTATCGCGGCGTCGGCAGAGGCGTGCCGCGCGTGGAAGTCTGCGCCCAGCGTGTCAGCGACCCGCTCCAGCGCCTCTGCACCACCGTCGCCAACGATCAGGGTACGGGCAGCCAGCCGGTCGCCGTGATGCTGAACAACGATGGTTACACCGGCGAACACCTCGTCACCGTCATGCTTCTGGATGCGGGGACGTTCATCCTGGACGCCGTTCGTGTCAACAACAGCATCGCGCCGCTCCAGCCCGGCTTCTACGAGGACGCCAATCCAGGGCTGCATTACAAAAATGGCATCTGGACGGAGGCGTTCCTCAGCAGCTACAGCGATAGCCGCGCCCGGCTGACCAGCACCGAAAACGCAACTGTCGAGTTCAGCTTCACCGGCGCGACCGGCTTCGCGGTCGGCATGGTGGCCGATCTGTTCGGCGGCGAGGCGGAAGTCTGCTACGACACCGACGACACCTGGGGCGCGGGCGACGACTGTTACACCTACCAGAACGAAAGCCCGAAAGCCAGCTATGCCACCAGCCGCACCGTCACCGGCCTGAACAAAGGCACGACCTACTACGTGCGCGTCCGCAACGCCGAAGATAACAACGCCGGGCGCAACCCGCGTTACGCCCCGGCCCGGCTGGTGATTGACTATGTGAACATCTTCGGGGATGACCTGCCGCCGGCTCTGGCCGAACCCGGCCTGTACAACGAGGATGCCGGCTACCTGCTGCTTCAGCCCGCCGAACGCTGGTTGAGCTTTAGCGGCAAGGCGGCGCGCGGTTTCAGCAACGAAAGTTACGTCGGCGTGGTAGATGATCGCGGGCGGCTGTCAACCGCTTATGCCGGGCCAACGGCGACGCTGCGGCTCAACGTCCCGGCGGGCGGCGCGACAGTCATCCTGTACACCGGCGCGGCCAGCCGCTCCAACCCGGCACAAATGCTGGTCTGCGGCAACGCCGTGACCGGAACAACCTGCACGGTCATCACCAATCTATCCACCGAAAACCAGCTCGTCGTCAGCGGCGCTCAAATCCCGGCGCTGGGCGCGGCGGGCGAGGTGATGCTCTCCTTCCGCGCGCTGACACCCGGCCAGTTCCGTATTGACGGCTTCCAGGTCATTCACGGCGCTGTCCTCACCCCCGGCGTTTACGACAGCTTCCTGATCGAAAACGGCGGGCTGCTGAATACCCAGAGTACCGCCTGGACGCCGCTCAAGTCTGCCAAAGCCTACGGCGGATGGGTCGCGCGCACGCTCGTCCAGGGCGGCACGCTGGCCTTCGACTTCAACGGCACGGGCTTTTCGGTGCTGACGCAGGTGGACGCCTACGGCGTGGATACGCGCATCTGCTACAAATTGGCCTCCAGCGGCCAGCCGTTCCCGGCCAATAACAGCCCGCTCGACCAGAGCGGCAATCTTGCCGCCGGCGATGTGATCTGCCGCACCGTAACCACCAACACAACCGCCGCCGACTGGGCCGCGCGCAACAGCGACCGCCTGAACCCACGCACCGGCTACCAGTACGGCTTTACCTTCCATGGGCTGCCGGAGGACACTTACAGCGTTCAGGTGCGGCACGTGGACAGCACCATCGTCGCCGGGCGCAGCGCGCTCCAGGTGGACGCGGTGGCGGTTTTTGGGACGGCGAACGTGCTGCTGACGACCGATCAAATCTACGACGACGGCGACGCCGGCCTGCTCTACGGGCCGTTCGGTCTGTGGACGCCGGTCGTGGCTCGTTCCGGCCCGTCGCGCGGCCCCTGGAACCTGACCGAACACACCTCGATCTACGCCGGCGCGCTTGTGCAGATGCGGGTCGAAGGTAACGCGCTGATCCTGTACCAGACCGCCAGCACGCGGAACACCCGCAAGGCCGTGTTCTGCCTGACCACCATCGAAGGGCAGCAGTGCGCGGACTTCAGCCAGGCCGGACGCACGACGTACTTCACACCCATCGCCTTCTACGGCTTTGGCAGCGGAGCTGCGCACGAAATCATCATCGAAAACTGGGATTACGGTAAATCCCTGAGCATTGACGCCTTGCAAGTACTACCCTGAAAATTCCCCATCCCCTTGTTGGCCGGCACGCCCTCCCCCCGGAGCGTGCCGGCCCATTTTTTCCGGCAGCCGTGTTACAATAAAGGGCGTTTTTTATCCATTGGTGAATAATCATGCACCCCGAAATCCACCTTTCACCCGAAGTTGCCGACGCCCTGCACAGCCGCCGCGCGGTCGTCGCGCTCGAATCCACGCTCATTACACACGGCCTGCCCCACCCGGCTAATCTGGAAACCGCCCTGGCGATGGAGGCCGCCGTCCGCGAAACCGGGGCCGTCCCGGCCACCATCGCCATCCTGAAGGGCCGCATCACCGTCGGCCTTTCGACGGCTGAAATCGAACGATTGGCCGCCGCGCCGCCCGGTTCGGTGCGGAAGTGCAGCCGCCGCGATTTTCCAATCGCCCTCGGTCTGGGGGAAGACGCCGCCACCACCGTCGCCGGCACGATGATCGCCGCCCACCTGGCCGGGATTCGCGTGTTCGCCACCGGCGGCATCGGCGGTGTACATCGCGGGCAGCCCTTCGACGTTTCGGCAGATTTAATCGAACTGGGGCGCACGCCGGTGGCCGTCGTCTGCGCCGGGGCAAAATCCATCCTCGACCTGCCGCTGACGCTGGAAGTGCTGGAAACCCAGGGCGTACCGGTCATCGGCCTGGGTACGGCCACCCTGCCGGCTTTTTATACCCGCAGCAGCGGCCTTCCACTCGAAGCGTGCGTGGATTCGCCGGAACAGGCCGCGCGCATCGCTGCTGCCGCCTTCCGGCTTGGCCTGGGGCATGGCCTTCTGTTCGCCGTCCCCGTCCCGGCGCAGGATGAACTGCCCGCCGAGATGGCCGAAATCGCCATCCGGCAGGCCACCCAGGAAGCCGCCGCCGCTGGTATTCACGGCAAAGACGTGACGCCATTCGTTTTGAAGCGTGTATCGGAACTCACCGAAGGCCGGTCACGCCGCGCCAACGTTGCCCTGCTGGTCAATAATGCGCGCATCGGCGGCCAGATCGCAGCCGCACTCCGGCAAATAGAAGTATGAACCTCGCGCCGCCCCGGATGGTCGGCATCGGCGCAGTGTTTATTGACGACATCGTGCTGCCTACCGGCCAGACGTATATGGGTCAGCTTGGCGGCGGGGTCGTCCATGCGCTGATGGGCGCGGCCATCTGGGGCGAACGTCCCGGCATCGTCGCCGTCGCCGGCGAAGGGCTGCCGGACTCGGCGCAGCAGCAGTTAAGCCGCCACCTGGATACCGCCGGGCTTCACCACCTGCCCATCCCCCAGATACGCGCCTGGCAGATTTTCGAGTTCGATGGCACGCGCCGCGAGCTATACCGCGTCCGGGAAACCGAGCCTTTCACGCGCGGGGCGGGGCCGGAACTGCTGCCGCCGCACTACCGGCAAAGCCGGGGGTTTTATCTGCTGCAAGGGTTTGAAGGGATGTGCGCCTGGCGCGCGGCGCTGCCCGGTTGCGTCCTATGGGAGCCGCTCCAGCAGGCCATGACGCCCGGAAGCCGCCCGGCGCTCCGGCAGGTGCTTCGGGACTGCCGCATTGACGTGATTTCTCCCAACCTGGTCGAAGCGCAGGCCATTTATGGCCTCCGGTCGCCGGAAGCCCTGGTTGACGCGCTGTTTGAGGACGGCGCGCAAATCGTCGCCCTGCGGATGGGGGCGGACGGGTCGCTGGTGGCCGACCGGGTATCCGGCCTTAAACAGCCCATCGGCGCGGTGTGCGTCGAACACATTACCGATCAAACCGGCGCGGGCAATACCTACTGCGGAGGTCTGCTGGCAGGGCTTTTGCAGGGGCGGAATCTAGTCGAAGCGGCAATAATGGGCGCGGTTTCGGCCTCATTCTGCATCGAACACATCGGCGTTCTCGACCCCGGCCAGATCACAGCGGCAGAACGCAGCCAGCGCTACGCCCAACTGTCGAAAACCGTCTAACTTTTTGTGCCGCTTCCGCTCTGGGCCAGGCCGGGCGATTTCCCGGTTTGCGTGTGGCGCGTGACGATGTGAAACGTCAGGTCATCCAGCGTGCGAAAGTGACGCTGACAGTAAGGACATACCGGCTTGTCCGGTTGTTGTTTGCGTTCAGGTGGTGGCGATTGTTTGGCTTCTGACACCGGTATTCCCCTTGTTGGCGTCCCTTTAGTAACTAACCAAAATCCTAACCATATTATAACTAAATGGCCGCGAAAAACACACATAAACAAAACGATATTCGTAAATTTTTCAGCCTCTATCGGCGGGAGGCCTGCGTTTCAGCCAGTCCTGCACGGCCTCGATAATTTCGCGCGCGTCCAGGTCATCGGCTTCTTCCGGCAGCATAAATGGCGCTTCGTAAGCGGCCAGGTCATCCGGTCGCAGATCGCGCAGCGTCCGATCCAGTTCGATCATAATCAGGGCCAGCGGCGCGCTCAGTTCTACCATCACTGCCAGGTAATACGTAGAGCCGATCAGCGGGAACAGCATCAGGTGGCCCTGCTCCGTCGAGATATGCACCATCCGGGCTTCCCCGCATCCCAATTCCCCGGTCAGCGTCTGCGCCAGTACTTCGAGCGCCTGAAGCATGGACGGCAGCACCTCATCCTGGTTGCCCAACGGCGGCGACGCGCGCAGCAGGCTGCCCTGGTTGTTCGCTAGGATGATGGCCTCGATATACCGGTTACGAGACAGGCGTTCAAACCAATCCATAAAATTTATTATCCTTTGTCCCACAGGTAAATCATAAAGTCTTGTTCAAAGGCGGATAACATCCGCGTTCATTGATTTTCTCCCACGCGCCAGATGTCCAGCCCCGTATCACAGCCGATCACCAGGGTCGTGCCGTTCTGGCTCAGGCGAACTAAATCCGGTGGGCGGCTGCAAGAGCGGTACAGCCCCAGATCATAAACCTGACCGGTGGCTGTGTTCCAGGCGGTTACACCCAACTCCGAATCAACATTAACACCAATTACAATATCCGCGCCAGATGTGAGCCATAGGAACGGGACGGATTTCCCATTAAGCGGGGTAATACCCCGGTTTGCGCCCGTCTCAAAATCCAGCAGATGCAGCGCCATTCCCGGCCCGTCCACCCAGGCGAAATAGCGCCCCGCCTCGTCTCCGCCCCGGTTCACCTGGCCGATGCCCGGCAGCGCATTGAGATGCGCCTCTGCCGTCACTTCGCCGGTTTCCAGGTTCCAGCGTTTTACGACGCCTTCCCGCGTCGCCGTCACCGCCAGCGGCGGCTCGATGCGCCCGACACGAAAGAACGATTCGGCGTCGTTTTCCGGCCCGGAGGGAATCAGCGCCGCATCCCAGGCCGCGCCGGGCGTCAGCAGCCCCACCGACGGCACGAGCAGCGAATCGTTAGGGAAAAACTCCAGCCATGCCTGCCCGGAATCTCCCGGCCAGACGCGCAGCGGTGAGGCCGGCAGGTCGCACACAACCCGACCGGCGGACTGGCTTTCGTCCACCGGGTGAAACGCGACATAACTGGCTGCCCCAGACAGGTAGACCGCGACAAAATAACGCCCATCCCGGTCGAAACTGCCATCTACAAAAGCGCCCGGCTGGTCGCCGCAGGCTTTCATCGAAGTCGTGACGTACCCACCCTGGGCGGAGTCCCACAGCACGATGCCGTTGTCCCGGTTGAGCAGCGCGTACTGCCGGCCATCCACGCTGACGGCAAACCAACCGCTTTCGACGCGCCCGGCCTCTGCCGGTAAATCGGCAAAGGTGATGCGCTCGACCGGTTTCAGCCTGGTGATATTCTCCGCGCCGATGACCGGCGGCGTTTCCTGGCCGTCAACCGGGAAGGCCGCAAGCAGCAGAAAAATCAGGGTGAACAGCCCCGCTACCCCATGCCGCCGTTTGCCGGTATAATGATGAACTTGGTTAGCAAAATAGGTCATAAAGGATGGCTTTCATGCGCCCTGACCAGATCGAACGCCAGCTTAGTCGTATCCTGCTCCAGGTCAGCAAACCTGGCCGCTACGTCGGCGGCGAATACAACAGTGTCGTCAAGGACTGGGAAGCCGTTGATTTTAAGATCGCCCTGGCATTCCCGGACATCTACGACATCGGCATGTCCAACCTGGGCATCATGCTGCTCTACGAACAGATCAACAACCAGCCGGATATGCTGGCCGAGCGCGTTTTTTGCCCCTGGCTGGATATGGAAGCCGTGATGCGCCACCATCATATCCCGCTGCATTCGCTCGAAACCCGCCATCACCTGCAAGACTTCGATTTGATTGGCGTTAGTTTACCGTATGAACAGCTTTATACCAATGTTCTGAATCTATTGGACTTAGCCGGGATGCCGGTTCGCAGCCGCGACCGCGACGAGTCCTACCCGCTGGTGGTCGCCGGCGGCCATGCCTGTTTTAACCCCGAACCGATGGCCGATTTTATAGATGCTTTCGTCATCGGCGAGGGCGAGGAAATCATCCTGGAAATCGCCCGCGCGCTCCAGGGTAAACGCGGCTGCCCCCACGACGAGCAGCTTCGCGCCCTGGCGGGCATTCAGGGTGTATATGTGCCGCGTTTTTACGATGTGACCTATCACCCGGACGGCACGGTGGCCGACGTGCGCCCCAACGTGCCGGAAGCGCCGGAGCGCGTGCTTAAACGCATCGTACCGGTGCTGCCGAAGCCCTTCACCCGCTTCCTCGTCCCCAACATAGATACCGTTCATAACCGCGCGCCGATTGAAATCATGCGCGGCTGCACGCGCGGCTGCCGCTTTTGCCACGCCGGCATGATTACCCGCCCGGTGCGCGAGCGGCCCGTGCCGGAAGTTATGGCCGCCATCGAGGAAATCATCGCCAGCACCGGCTTTGAGGAAATCAGCCTGCTCAGCCTGTCATCATCTGATTACGTGTACGTTCACGAACTGGTCGAGGCCGTCCACGCCCGCTATCGGGATTCCGGCCTCAGCCTGAGCCTGCCCAGCCTGCGAATCGAAACCACCAGCGCCGACCTGCTCGACAAACTGGGCGATACCCGCCGGGGCGGATTCACTTTCGCGCCGGAAGCCGCCACCGAAAAAATGCGCGCCCTCATCAATAAATACGTGCCGGACGAGCAGGTTTTGGAGGCCGCACGCGCCGTCTATTCGCGCGGCTGGCGCACCATCAAGTTTTATTTTATGATCGGCCACCCGGAAGAAACGCTCGACGACGTGCAGGCCATCATCAACCTGTGCAAAGCGGTGCTGGCGGAAGGCCGCCGCATCCTGGGCGGCAAGGCCAATGTTAACGTCGGCGTCAGCACCTTCATCCCCAAACCGCATACCCCCTTCCAGTGGGTTCCCCAAGACACCCGCGAAATGGTGCTGGAAAAACAACAGCTCCTCAAAAACCAGCTTCGCGGTCATGGCCTGCACCTGCGCTGGAATACTGTCGAGTCCACCGAACTGGAGGGCTTCCTCAGCCGGGGCGACCGCCGCCTGGGACGGGTGATCGAACGGGCCTGGAAAAAAGGCGCGCGTTTTGATGCCTGGGACAGCGAACATAATCATGATCTGTGGCTGCAAGCCTTCGAGGAAAGCGGTTTAACGCCCTGGTTTTATACCCACCGCGAACGCGGCCTGGACGAAGTGTTCCCCTGGGATCACATTGATGCCGCCGTCCACAAAAAGTTTCTGAAGGAAGATTATCTGATGAGCCTGGCGGGCGAAACCCGCGTAGACTGCCGCGACCGCTGTTTCGCCTGCGGCATCCTGCCCAAGTTCAAAGAACAGCGCGCGTTAACCGAACCGATGGCCTGGGAATGCCCGCCGGTGAAGCCGGCGGCCGAACGCAGGCGCGGGGGCGGCGAACGCGCGCCGAATGTTACCGTCCTGCCATAAACACCTGAACGGCGCTCATCGCCACTCCCCGACGTGGCGGCGGTGCGCTTCCAGATATTCGTTCACCAGCGCCCGCGCCAGCGTATACGACCCCACCAGCGGGTGCGCCACCAGCGCCTCGACAGCCAGCCGGCGGTCGCGCTCCAGGATGGCCCGCGCGGCCAGCCGTTCGTAGCGTTTGACCGCCCGCATCAGCAGGTAGGCATCCTCCGGCACCTCGCCGATTGTGACCGGGCGAATGCCGCGCCCATCCACCTCGCAGGTGATCTCCACAATGTCATCATCCTGCATCCCGGCTATCGCGCCGTCATTCGGCACATTCAGGCCAATACGCAGCGGGCGATCCTGCGTCAGCGCCAGGCCAGCTTGCAGCGCCACCCCGGCGTAGCCGCTTACCTCATGCTGGGCCGGTGCGGATTCTGCCGCCTGCAAACGCTCCTGAAGACGCTGTTCGTCGCTTTCGGCGCAGGCCATATAACCGGCGCTGCGCCGGGACTGGTAGCGGTGGTGAACCAGCAGCCCTTCGGCGGGCGGCAGCCCGCGCAGCGCGGCGAACATCTGCTCGTTAATCTGCTGGATTTCCTCTCCGCGCGTCAGTTCTTCCGCCTGGATGCGCGCCAGCGCGACATCCCGGAAATAGTAATAATACAGGTATTCGTTCAGGAACATGCCCTGGCGCTGCACGACTTCCGGCCCAAAGAAACGCAGATGCGTGCGGTTGATGAACTCGGCATTGTGCAGCACTTCCGGCAGCACGTCCTGCCCGTGCAGGCGCGCCGTCCGCGTCCACGACAGATGGTTGAGGCCGAACACCTCGGTTTTGACGGCCTGCGTTTCCACGCCGTACCAGCCGGCGATTTCCTGCTGGGCGGTGTTGGCGCTGTCGCAGATACCCACGACGCGCCTGTAACCGGCTTCGTACAGCGCCTGCGCCACCAGCCCGGCGGGATTGGTGAAGTTAAAAATCCAGGCGTCCGGGGCCAGTTTTTCCGCCCGGTCGGCGACGTGGATGATGGCCGGAATGCTCCGCATTGCCATACTAAAACCGCCCGGCCCGGTCGTTTCCTGGCCGAGGACGTTATGGCGCAGTGCGATGCGTTCATCCAGCACGCGCCCGCCTTCCGCGCCTACCCGGATAGTTGTCACGATCATACCCGCGCCGCGCAGCGCGTCGTCCAGGTCGGTCGTCTGCCGGATGTTAAACGACGAACCGGCCTGCCGGACAATTTCGGCGCACAGCGGCGCGATCACCTCCAGCCGGCCAGCGTCCACGTCCATCAAACATATTTCATCCAGTTTCAGGTCGGCGGCAAAAGCCAGCGCGCCGCGCACAAATTCCGGCGCGCGCACCCCGCCACCGCCGATTAATGCCAGCTTCATGGTACGGTTTTCCTTTCAAAACGGCCAAAACATCGTACCGGGGACGCGCTTCTGCGCGTTCGAGGCAGGGCGCGCACAGCGGCACGCCCCACCCTACAATCGGCTGCGTTTTACTCCACCGTGACGCTTTTCGCCAGGTTGCGCGGCTGGTCTACGTCCGCGCCGCGCCGCACCGCGATATGATAGGCCAGCAGCTGCAGCGGGATAACCGCCGCCACCGGCGACAGCAGCAGGGGCATCTCCGGCACATACAGCACATAGTCGGCTTTGCTGGCGATGAAGGTATCGCCTTCGGTCGCCACCGCGATCACCAGCCCGCCGCGCGCTTTGGCCTGTTCGATCTGGCTAATCATCTTTTCGTACAGGCCGTCCTTCAGCGCCAGCGTCACCACCGGCATATGTTCGTCAATCAGGGCAATCGGCCCGTGTTTCATCTCGCCCGCCGGATAACCTTCGGCGTGTATGTAGCTGATCTCCTTCAGCTTCAGCGCGCCTTCCAGGGCGATTGGATAGTTGATACCGCGCCCCAGGTACAAAAAATCGGTGTAATGGTACAGCCGTCCGGCCAGTTCGTCAATTTGCGCGTCGGCTTCCAGCGTGCGGCCTACCAGATCGGGCAGCCGCGCCAGGTCTTGAATATAACCGCGCAGTTGATCGGCGTTCAGCGTGCCGCGAAGCTGCCCCAGGTACATCGCCAGCAAAAACTGGTCAACCATGCTGGCCGTGAAGGCTTTGGTGGACGCCACGCCGATCTCCGGCCCGGCGTTCATGGCGATATACCCGTCGCTGACGCGCATCGCCTGGCTGCCGACCGCGTTAACGATGCTCCACAGCAGCGCGCCCTGTTCCCGCGCTTCTTCCATCGCGGCCAACGTATCCACCGTCTCGCCGCTCTGGGTGATCGCCAGGATAGCCGTGCGTTCGTTGATAATCGGGCTGCGATAGCGGTACTCGCTGCCGTAGTCCACCTCGACGTTCAGCCGCGCCAGCTGCTCGATGAAAAACTTGCCCACCAGCCCGCTGTAATAACTCGTCCCGCAAGCCACCGTCACCATCCGGTCGAGGCTGCGCGCCCGCTCCGGCGTCAGATTCAAGTCCGGCAGGTACACCTGACCGGCCTCAAAATCCACCCGCCCGCGAATCGTATCGGTCAGGCTGCGTGCCTGCTCGAAAATTTCCTTCTGCATGAAGTGTTTGTACTCGCCTTTGGCAGCGCTCACCGGGTCCCAGGCGATGTCATGCACCGGCGCATCTACCGGCTGGCCGTCCAGCGTTTGCACCAGCCAGCCATCGGCGGTGATGGTCGCCATCTGGCGGCTTTCCAGAAAAACCATCCGCCGCGTATGCTCCAGGATAGCCGGAATGTCGGACGCGACATAGTTTTCCCGCTCGCCCAGGCCGACCGCAACGCCGCCGGCGTTGCCGATTCGCACGGCCACTAGTTCACCGGGCGAAAGCCGGCTCATGACGACGATGGCGTGCGCGCCGCGCAGGTAAGCCACCGCTTTGCGGGTCGCTTCGGTCAGGTCGCCCGCCGCGCCGTTTTTGGCGAACCGTTCGATGAGCTGCACGATCACTTCGGTGTCCGTTTCGGACTGGAACTCAATACCCTCAGCGGCCAGTTCTTCCCGCAGTTCCAGGTAATTTTCGACGATGCCGTTATGCACCACCGCAAAATCGCCGTCCATGCTCAGGTGCGGGTGCGCGTTGCGTTCGGCGGGCGCGCCGTGAGTCGCCCAGCGCGTATGGCCGATGCCGATACCGCCGGTGATAGGGTCGGCGGTGATGCGCCCGCGCAGGTTCGCCAGCTTGCCCACATCGCGCCGGATGTGAATCTGCCCATCATTGATGACTGCCACGCCGGCAGAGTCGTAACCGCGATACTCCAGGCGCTGCAAACCGTCCAGAATCAGCGGCGTCGCGTTCCTAAAACCAACATATCCAACAATGCCACACATAAGGGGAATCCTCCGTTGATGGAAAACCTGTACGGCAGGGCGCGCGGTGCGGCGCAGGCACCCGCCCAAACCGGAGTCTCATCCCCATCGGGGGACGACTCGCGTTCCACGCGCTCCCCGCCTGTCCCGGCAGTTACCCGCCGGTTTTCGCGGTTCGCTTTTGTTGTACGGAGGCAGCAGACAAAGGATGGTGGACACACCCTGGCGGCATCCGCTGATCGCTCGATTTTCTCCCCATCTGGGGATTAAGCCTGCACCGAAGCAGGCAGCCGCCACCTCGTCACCCCGCCTGGCGGCGGGGCCATGCGCTATCTATGCCCCCGGAATCGTTCGCCCCATCACCCCCTTTCAAATGCTGTCCAGATAAAATCATAAAACCGATTACCTTGCTCAAACATTAACAAATTCCAGATAGTCCGTCGTGGCGCGGCTGGTATCGCTGTAAATGCCGCGCAGGGCGGGGTCGCGCACGGCCAGCGCCAACTGGTACATCGCCTCGTGACTCATGGCCGCCAGCTCCTCGCGGGGGACGCGCGCCCGCCCACCGGTCTTGAATTTAAACGGGCGGCCAAAATTCACGTTGATGCGCGGGCGGCGCAGACGGCGCATCTCCTCTGCCCATTCCATCGCGCCGGAAATGCCGGTCGGCACAATCACTGCGTCGGCTTTGGTCGCCACGTAGGCCAGTCCTTCTTTGGCTTCCGCCAGGCCGTGTTTCTGCCGTGTGCCTTCCGGCGCGATCAAAATTAACTGGTCGTTTTTCACCAGTTCAATTGAGTTCATCAGGGCTTTACGATCAATCTCGCCCCGGTTGACCGAATACGCCCCCCACCACAGCACAAACGGCCTGATAAACGGGTTGCGCGTGTTTTCAACTTTGGTCATCGGGATCACAAACCGGTTGGTGACGGCCCCCATACACAGCACCGGGTCAATCAACGAGATGTGGTTCATCATGATGATGGTCGGGCCGCCATCGGGGATGAATTCCGTGCCGGTCACATCCACTTTCCACAACACACGAAAACCCAGCGTGCGAATGAAAGCGCGCAGCAGACGCCGCCGCCAGGCCAGCCGGGGCTGCCGCGCGACATACTCCTGTACCGACTCGGCCAGACTCATCTTTTCCGCCTCCCGATGTCTCGGTGTCCCTGTGGCCGGCTGCGGGGCGGCGGTTTCCGGGCCGGGCCGCCGCGCGGTCTGTCCGGCCCGGCTGAACGCCCCCATTCGGGCGAACGCGCTTTAAGCGCCTCCACATCCTTTGGCGTCAGCTCGCGCCACTCGCCGGGGCGCAGCGTCCCCAGACCCAGCCGGCCTATATGCGTCCGCGTCAGCGATTTAACCGGATGCCCCAGCATACTCGCCACCCGCCGAATCTGCCGTTTTTTGCCTTCGGTCATCACGATTCGCAGCGTGGTCTCCCTGCCGCCGTCCACGATCTGCACCGAACACGGCGCGGTCTGGAAACGTTCGCCGGTTTCCTCGTCCTCCAGGGATACCCCCTTCGACCAGTGCTGGATGGTTTCGGCGCTGGGCAGGCCGTAAACCACCACTTTATAGGTTTTATGGTGCTGGTAACGTGGGTGCGCCAGCCGGTTCGCCAGATCGCCGTCGTCGGTCAGCACCATCAGCCCTTCGCTGTCGGCGTCCAGGCGGCCAATCGTGAACAAGCGGCCTTCAAAGGGGACAAAATCGTAAACCGTCCGGCGTTCGTCGCCGGCGTGGGGTTTATCGGTCGAAAGCACGTTTTTGGGTTTATAAAACGCGATGTAGGTGTGCCGCGCCGGGAACGCCAGTTTTTCGCCGTCCACCTCGATGATGTCGGCGGTAGGGTCGGCTTGGTCGCCCAGGTGAATCACCCTGCCGTTAACCCTCACCCGCCCCTGTTTAATCAGTTCTTCGCTTCCCCGGCGCGAAGCCACGCCGGCCTGCGCCATCAGTTTTTGAACACGCTCTTTCAAGGGTTTACATCCACCTTGCAGCCAACTCGTTATTATTTTAACACGCCAGCCGCCTTCAGGTGGCGTCGGGTTTACGTTCATCCAGCTTAATGCCGGCCAGCATTTCATACACGCCGATAATGGCGCTGTTGTCCAGCTCGCCCTGGCCGTTTTGCAGCATGGCGGTATAAAGCTGCTGCACCACCGCCGTCAGCGGCAGCGGGATGCCGTAGGTTTTGCCGGTATCCAACACGATGCCCAGGTCTTTGTGCTGCATATAAGCCTTAAAACCCGGCCCGCGCTCCCCGGCGAACAGGCGCGGCGGTTTCACGTCCAGCGCCCACATCTGCGCCGCGCCGCCCTTGATCGCTTCGACCACACGCTGCGGGTCTACGCCGGCCTTCTGCGCCGTGATGAGCGCCTCGGCCAGCCCGGCCATCTGCGCCCCGACGATGATCTGGTTGCACACTTTGGCGATCTGCCCCGCGCCGCTCTCGCCCACCAGCACCCAGGCACGCCCCATCGCGGCGAACAGCGGCACAGCTTTATCAAAGGCGTCCTGCGGCCCGCCGACCATGATCGTCAGCGTGCCGTTACGCGCGCCCACGTCGCCCCCGCTCACCGGCGCGTCTAGCGCGGCCACACCCGCTTTTGCCAGTTCGGCGGCAATTTTGCGCGCGGCTTCCGGCTTGATGGTGCTGTTGTCAATAAAAATCAGCCCTTCGTGCGCGCCTTCGATGATGCCGTTTTTGCCTAAAACCGCCTGTTCAACATCTGGCGAATCCGGCAGATTGGTGAACACAAACGCGACCTGCTGCGCCACTTCCCTGGGCGAAGTAGCCGCCTGCGCGCCTTCGCTCACCAGTTGTTCGACAATCGCCCGGCTGCGATTGTGGACGACCAGTTCAAATCCGGCTTTCATCAGGTTGCGAGCGATGGCCGAACCCATAATGCCCAGGCCGATATAACCCACTTTTGCCATGCGATTTTCTCCTGATCTTCGTGGACAGAAAAGCCTGCGGGCGGGTTTGAAACCCGCCCCTACTTCCCCAAACTGGCACTATAAGGGAATGCCCGAAAACTCTAATGCGCGAACCAACTTAACCTGTATCCAAACAGTGGGCTGAAGCCCACTGTCTCCGACTGCCGGCAATAATCCACTTTTCAAATGGCCGTTGAAAGGCCGGCTACACTTTACGGCTCACCCGGAAACGCAGCGGAATGCCGACCAGCAGCCGCGTTTGAGCTTGCAGCGTCGGCAGCGCCACCACCAGCAGCGTCAGAACGGGCAGCAGCGGAAAACTCAACAGCGTCAGCAGCCGCTCTTTAAGCGAGGAAGGAGTCGTCCGAGGCGGGCGCACGATCACATCCTGATACCAGAAAATAATACCCAGGATCACCACCAGCGCCCCTGCGATGCTCAACAAAATGAATGTTGGATACTCCAGCGCCAGCGCCGGATTTTGGATGATGTCCGCCACCGGCGGCGCGATCTGCGGGTTGAGCAGCACCGGAAGCTGCGAGCCGACCGTCAGGATCACCCACCCCGCCCCGGCCAGCAGAATATCATGCGCCACCCGGAACAGCAGTTGGAAGGTTGTTTTAAACTCGATTTCTGGATACTCCAGCATTTTAGCGATGATATAACCCACTTCTTTGCTGCCCCAGGCATGGCGCAGGCTTTGCAGGTAGCGGTTTCTGATGGCATCCCACCAGGTATTACCTGTGACCGCCGTTCCCATGAAGGGTAAAAACACCCGTTCCAGTTTGACCCGCCCTTCCCGGCTGAAGTACGCCTTGATGAACATATGCCAGTCGTCGGCGATCACGTCTGGGTCCCAGTAGCCGCTGGCATCCAGCAAGCGCAGGCTGAGCGCATAGGACGACATCGGCATCGGTATCCACCAGGGCGCGGCCAGGTAGGCCAGTTCAAACGCGCCGGAATACGCATTAACGATTCGCAGCAGTGGGTTGATCTCCCAGATATTGGTGTGATAGCGAATCGGCCCCTGCCAGAAACGTAAATGCCGCTCCCGATGCGTGGCGAATAAATAGGTCAGCGCGTAAAAATGATTTTTGTGCCACAGCGTATCGGCATCCTGCGTCGTCACCAGGATATGATCCAGCGGATACCCCTCCTGGTCTACCAGCCGCCGTTTTACCCAGCGCGCCGCCCAGGCCTGGTTGGCCGATTTACACTGCATCTCCCCCGGCAAACCGCGCGGATGAACGGTGAAAAACAGGTTAGCGAAACACCCCCGGTAGGCCGCCACCAGGCTTTCGGCCTTTTCAACACAGCCTTCCTCGGCGGCTTCCATCGCCAGCACCACCGTCAGCCGTTTTGCCGCCTCGTACTGCGCCGCCAGGTTATCCAGCGTCCGGCTGAGGATTTCCACCGGCTCTTTGTAGTTGGGGATGATGACGATATGATGCACATCGTCCCACGCCAGCGCGTCCGGCGGCGCGTTCTGCTCGTAACATTCCCGCCAGTTTGTCCGTTCCCACCGTGCGATCAAACGCAGGCCGCGTATGTTGGCGATGCCGGCGAACAAAAAACGCACCGCCGTATAAAACCCCAACAGCGCCGCGATCAGCAGCAGCCCTCTGGGATAAGCTATCGCGGCAGCAATCGAAAACAGCAGGGCTACCCAGGCCAGACAGCCCGGTATGCCATCTAACGCGCGTTCAGAAATGGCCGGCGGCGGCGCCCCAGCCCATAACGAGCGTCCGACGCCCAGTTGAACGTTATTGCGACGCCCGCCGCTTGACTGGTACGGCACGATCTTCGTCCAGGTATAGGTCGGCTGAAACGCCCATAAGCATAACACAAGCCGCGAACAGCGCCTAGTTATATGGTACAATGAGGCAAAGTTTAATAAACCTAACCTTGTGGACAATTTATGACGACACGGGTTCTCATTGTCGAAGACGATAAAGAGATGGCGCGCCTGCTCCAGCTTGACCTTCAGCGCAGCGGTTATCAGGCCGCCGTCGCCCGCAACGGGCTGGAAGGGCTGCGCCTGTTCCACGATACCAAACCCAACCTGGTAATCCTCGACATCGGCCTACCGCTGATGGACGGCATGACCGTCTGCCAGCGAATCCGCGAGCTTTCCGAAGTGCCGATCCTGATGATGACGGCGCACGCCGTCACCGAAGCCGATATTGCCGAGGGATTAAACCTGGGCGCGGACGAATTTATGCTCAAACCGCTGCGCGGTGTGGAGTTCCATGCCCGCATCAAGGCGCTGCTGCGGCGCGCCCGCCTGAACGATGATGACGAGCGGGAACAAATGCTGGTCTACAAGGACGATTACCTGCTGGTTGATCTGGCCGCGCACCGCGTCCTGGTCGCCGGGCAGGAAATCCGCCTGACGCCGACCGAATTTAAGCTGCTGGCGACCTTCATCAAAAACACCGGCCAGGTTTTATCTTTCCAGCAGCTTCTCGAACAGGTGTGGGGGCCGGAATACACCACCGAACACCACTATCCGCGCATTTACGTCTCGCATCTGCGGCGCAAAATCGAGCCAGATATTAAGTCCCCAACCTATATCCAGAACGAGTACGGTATCGGCTATCGTTTTACCGGCAGGCGGGTTTCTTAACCGCCCCCGCTCCGCTCAAGCGTCAGCGTAAAATCGCCTCTGCTCACGCCAACCGCTTCCTGGTAGCGGGTGGCGATGATGGTGTACGTCCCGGTCGCCGGAAGCCTGAAACGTTCGATGGCCGCATCATAGCCGATTGGAATGACAGGCGCGTCATCATTGCGTATGATCTCCTCGCCGCCGGGACCCAGCAAAATCAGCAGCGGGTCAAGGTCGCCCGACGCGCGCTGCATACGAATAGTCACCACTTCCCCCGCCTGCCCTTCAAACGTGTAGCGGACGGCTGAGGTTGTATTTTCAATCGTTCCCTGCATAACCTCGCTGATGGGATGGCTGTCGGACGGCTGCGCCCCGCTTTCCAGCGTCAGCAAAAAATCGCCTCCGGTTATGCCTTCGGCCTGCTGGAAGCGGGTGGCAACGATGACATACCTGCCGCTGACCGGCACGATAAAATCGCGCAGGAAGGCATCTCGATTAAGCCCCTGCGGGTCGTCGTCGTTTTCCGCCACGCGCGCGCCGTCCGGCCCCAGGATGATAAGATACGGGTCCAGGTCGCCGGATAAGCGGCTCATCCGAATGCCAAATAGGTCGCCGGCCCGCGCCTCGAACGTATAACGCGCCGCAAAAACCGCTTCATCAATCGTCCCCTCAACGACATCACCCGGTTCAAGCGGGATCAAAACGTTCGGCGGCGGCGCTTCGCCCAGCGCCCACACCCATGTCCGCGTGAAGGTGCAGTAGGTTTCGTCACTTTCGTCATAGGTGCCGGCCATCACGCCTATTTTGCCGCCGTCCAGGTCGTCGGCCTCAAAGGTGTCGGCATACTCGCCGTTAACGTAAACATCGAATGTATCCCCATCCGCCACCACCAGCAGTTGATTTTTCTCCCCCGGCCCGGTGGCAAGCGCCACATCATCGGCATATTCGGCATCCTGCCATGTACCGTCGAGCTTACGGTTGAACCACAGCGACTCCTGTTGGTTGATCTGTACCACGTAAAAGGTTTCACTGTCGCGCAGGCGGAAGATGAAACCGCAGTAATCTTCGACTGCGCCCGGCCCCCAGGCGATGGTTGTGCCGGCCACAAAATCGCCGTATTCGCCCGGCATGTAATGCCAGCGCAGCAGGTTATCCTCGCCGGTCAGGTCGGCCACACGCCGGTCCAGCCGCGCCGCCAGGTACCCATCCTGCGGCGAAATCTCGGCCAGGCGCAGGTCATCCAGCACAAAATCCGGCACGCCGCCCGCCGGCGGGGGCGGCGAATCCAGCCGCCAGGCCCAGCCATCGGTGAACGTGCAGTTCGTTTCGTCGCTTTCGTCATAGGTGGCGGCCACCACTGCCAGGTCGCCCTCGGCGAAGGTTTCATCCACGAAGCGCCCCGCGTACTCGCCGTTCACATATACCATGAACGCGCTGCCCGAACCGACGACCGTCAGCACGTTGGTATCGTTCGGGCCGGTGCGAATAGCCGTGCCATCGCCGTTGATGCTATCGTTCCACTGGCCGCCGATCTTCGCCGCAAACCACAATGAACCTTCCCGACTGATGCGAAGGCTGTAGAAGTTGTTATCGTCGTTTTCTCTAAAGACGAAACCACAGGCGTCTTCTGCTGCGCCCGGCCCCCACTGAATGGTCGCGCTGGTGACAAAATCGGCGTAACTGCCTGTGAAGTTCGACCACTCCATCCAGTTATCTTTGCCGGTCAGGTCAATCTGTTTCAGGTCAATTCGCCCCTCCAGCGCGCCGTTATCGGC
>JAPKMO010000085.1 GCA_026645945.1 Anaerolineae bacterium | reverse complement strand
TAAGCCTTTATCCGTAAACCCACCAGACAGTGGGCTTAAGCCCACTGTCGGAGTCCACTGTCGGAGTCCACTGTCGGAGTCCACTGTCGGAGTCCACTGTCGGAGTCCACTGTCGGAGATAAGCATTCTCATCTTGTTGATGTAGAAGCTTTTATGTGAATATACGCCGCGCGGCGGCTTTCCCCTGTATTGGTCCCTTGTTATAAAACTGAACGCGGCGTACAATAATAACCGTGATGCACAATACAAGTCGTCGGGTTTATATTTTGTTTCCGAGGGAAATCCGCGCATGAGCAGTTCAGACACCAACCGTCAGGAGCGGCGGCGGCAGGCCACGCGCCGCAGACTGCTGGAAGCCGCCCGCCGGCAGATCGCCGCGCGCGGCTATGCGGCCACCGGCATTCTCGACATCACCGAGGCCGCCGACCTGAGCAAAGGCACGTTTTACCTGTATTTCAACGATAAGGACGATCTGGTACGCGCCCTGATCCGCGAAGGTTTCGAGGATTTGATGGCCGGGCGAGACTGGCCGCTGACCGGGGAAGGCAGCGCCATCAATGTCATCGAGACGCTGCGGACGGTCTTTCGGTATGCCGCCGCCAACCGCGATCTGTTTCGTATCATGCTCGGCAAGGAAGCGCCTCCTGACCTGAGCCTGATGGCGATCAATTATTTCGCCGGGGCGATTGAGGATATTGTCACCACCGACCCGCCCGCCGCCGACTACCCGCCGTATCTGCCGGCGGCGCTGGCGCAGTTTATCGCCGGGGCGTGCGTGCGGCTGGCGCTGTGGTGGCTGGAAGACGATCACGGCTTGTCACCGGACGACATCAGCCAACTGGTGTTCCGGCTGCTGAACCAGGGCGTATTTGGCTTTCTCGCGTCGGGCTACGACCCGTCAAAACCGTCAGAAGGGACTCAATAAAACATGGAAACAATCTTCGAGAAAATTGGGCAGTTTGCCGTCTGCCGCCGCTGGCCGGTGATTATCGGCTGGGTGGCGCTGGCGGTGGTCATCACGCTGGCAGCGCCGTCCATTGAAGAAGCCACCACCAGCGATGTGGGCGATCTGCTGCCGGTAGATGCGCCCTTCGCCCGCGCCGAGGCCATCCTCCGGCAGACGTTCCCCGATCTGGACGCGGCGGGCAGCGCCGTCATCGTGCTGGAAACGCAGGGGCAGTCTATCCGCGAGGCCGCGACCTGGGATTACCTCACAGAACTGACCGGCTGGCTGCAAAGCGACGTACTGGCGGACAACATGCTAGAAGTGCTGTCGCCCGCCGGCGGCACGCCGCTGCTGGCCGACGCGCTGGTATCGTCCGACAACGAGCTGGCGCTGATTAATTTGCGCTTTAAGGCCGACCCGCAGAATGCGGCGACCGTCGAAACGCTGCGCCAGATTCGCCGGTATCTTGCAGAGAACACGCCCGATGGCGTTCAGCCCTATCTCACCGGCGCGGGGCCGATCATCACCGGCTACGTGGAAGCGACAATGGAAAGCATTGACCGCACGACGGTGGCGACGGTGCTGCTGGTGGCGCTGATTCTGGTGGGGGTGTACCGCTCGCCGGTCAGCCCATTTGTGCCGCTGATAACGGTCGGCGTGGCGTATCTCATCAGCCGGGGCCTGGTGGCCTGGATCGGCGCGAACCTGATGACCATTTCATCGTATGCCAACGCCATGATGATCGTGATTATCTTCGGCGCCGGCACCGATTACTGTCTGTTCCTCATCAGCCGGTTTGGCGAGGAACTGGAAGCCAGCCGCCCATCCCCCCAGAACGACCGGGGCGGGGTGAAAAACACCGTCCAGCGGGTGGGCGAAGTGCTGACCAGCAGCGCGAGTACGGTGGTGGTGGGCTTCGTGGTGATGGCTTTCGCCGAAATGGGTCTGTTCCGCACCACCGGCCCGGCGCTGGCGCTGGGGGTTATTGTGGTGCTGCTGGCCGGGCTGACGCTCACCCCGGCGCTGCTGGCGGTGATGGGGCGGCGCGCCTTCTGGCCGCGCAAACATTTTGGCCGCGCGCCCAGCCGGTATTACAACTGGCTGTCGAACATCATCACCCGCTATCCCATCCCGACCATCATCGTGATTATCCTGGCGCTGGGGCCGCTGGCGCTGTACGCCACCGAACAGCCGATCACCTATAATTTCCTGGCCGATTTGCCGGCAGACAACGAGGCCAACATCGGTTTGAGCGCGCTGGAGCGCCACCTGGGCGGCGGCCAGATGCAGCCCGTGAATGCCGTCATCCGCAACCTGAACCCGGATACCGCCCTGGCGGACATCGCGGACTGGACGGCGCGCCTGCGCGCGGTGGAGGGCGTGGCCGACGTTCGCAGCCTGTCCGACCCACTGGGCGGCATCAACACGCAGCTGACCAATATCACCCGCATCAGCCACCAGCTTACGCTGGCGTCGGACGCGCTCAACGCCATCACCGAGTCCGGCCTGCCGGCGGATGCGCTTACGGCGGAAAACATTCAGCTTGCCACCGGCGTCCTGCCGCTGGTGCGGGACTACCTCGACCGGCTCCCGGCAGTTTACCCGCAGTTGGCCGATGATGCCGACCTGACGGCCCTCCGCGCCGGACTGAACCGCCTGCCGATGGCCGCCCTAAGCGGCGGACTGGCCGATCTGCTGCCCTCATTAGCGGAACATTTAAACGGGCTGGCGCAAACCGTCAGCACGTTTGAGCCGGCCTACTACCTGCCGGAGGCACTGCCCGATAATCTGGTCGAAGCGTTGGGCAGCGATGTTCTCACCGCGCTAACGGCCCGCTACCTGACCGCCGACCGGACAGCCGCCCAGTTTGAAATCATCCTCGAAGGCAACCCCTTTGGCGACGAAGCGATGAACACCATCGTCACACTGCGCCAGTTGATCCCCAACGGCGAGGAATCGCTCAACGGCTACCCGGTGAAAAACACCGACCTGCGGGATACCATGCAGCGCGATACCTTGCGGACGGTCGCCCTCGTCACCATCGGCATTTTTATCGTGCTGGTGCTGCTGCTGCGCGCGCTGGTCGCGCCGGTGTATATGATCGCCGGGATTTTGCTCGGTTACGGCGCGGCGATGGGCATCATGCGGATTGCGTCCACACTTGTTTTCGGAACGGGGATGCTGACATGGTGGGCGCCATTTTTTATGTTCGTCATCCTGGTGGCGCTGGGCATTGACTATAACATCTTCCTGATGGGGCGCGTGCGCGAGGAAGCCGCGTCGTTCGGCACACGGGAAGGCGTTCACCGGGCGGTGGCCGCCGTCGGCAGCATCATCGCGTCGGCGGGCATCATCATGGCCGGCACGTTTTCGGCGCTGATGAGCAGCACCATTCTTGGCCTGGTGCAGTTGGGTTTTGCTGTCGCGGTGGGTGTGCTGCTGGATGTGTTTATCATTCGCGCGGCGCTCGTCCCGGCGATTGCGGTGCTGCTGGGGCGCTGGAGCTGGTGGCCGGGACGCCTGCACGCCGCCGAAACCCCGGCCAGCGGCGGCCTGCCGGCGCGCGCCCACGCGCGGGAATAGTCCAGCGCGAACGTTTTTGCTACAATTCAGTTGGATACACCGGGGGCGGGTTTCAGACCCGCCTCTACTATAGGGCAGGGAGCAAAAACGATGGCGGTGGTTTTGTTAGACGGATTGAACGAACAGCAGCGCGAGGCGGTGACGGCGGTCGAAGGGCCGGTGCTGGTGCTGGCCGGGCCGGGCAGCGGCAAAACCCGCGTGCTGACCCACCGCATCGCCTACCTCATCCGCGAGATCGGCGTTTACCCCGGCGGCATCGTGGCCGTCACCTTCACCAACAAAGCCGCCGGCGAAATGCGCGCCCGCGTCGAAGGGCTGCTGGGCGGGCGTTTGAGCGGCCTGCAAATCGGCACGTTCCATGCCATCTGCGCCCGGCTGCTGCGGCGCGAGGCGCAGTTTACCCGCCACCGTGCCGATTACCTGATTTACGACACCGACGACCAGGTTGCGCTCATCACCCAGACACTTAACGAACTCAACCTCGACACCAAAAAATACCGCCCACGCCAGATACTCGACCGCATCTCCGGCGCGAAAAACGAACTCATCCCGCCGGAGCAGTACCAGGCGACCGGCTACATGGGCGAAATCGTGCGGCGCGCCTACGAACGCTACCAGGAACTGCTGGTCGCCAGCAACGCCCGCGACTTCGACGACCTGCTGATGGACACCGCCATCCTGATGCGGGAAAACGACGCGGTGCGCGAGAAGTACCAGCGGTTCTTTGAATATCTGCTGGTGGACGAGTTCCAGGATACTAACATGGCGCAGTACGAACTGGTCAAAATCCTGGCGAAACCGCAGGACAACGTGTTCGTCGTCGGCGACGAAGACCAGGCCATTTACGGCTTCCGGGGCGCGGACTACCGCAACGTGCTTCAGTTCCGGCGCGACTTCCCCCAGGCGCGGGTGATTCTGCTGGAACAGAACTACCGCTCCACCCAGATCGTGCTGGACGCGGCGCGCGCCGTGATTGACAAAAACAGCCACCGCACCCCCAAAGCCCTGTTCACCGACCAGATCGGCGGCACGCCGGTATCGGTGTTCGAGGCTTACAGCGAGGCCGACGAGGCCGAATACGTCATCGAACGCATTCACGAACTGCGGAAAAAAGAGCGTCTGGAGTACCGCGATTTCGCCGTTATGTACCGCACCAATGCTCAGTCCCGCGCCCTGGAAGAAGCCTTCGTGCGGAACAACGTGCCGTACCGGCTGGTGGGCGGGGTGGGCTTTTACAAACGGCGCGAAGTCCGCGACCTGCTGGCCTACCTGCGGCTGGTGAACAATCCCGACGACGCTGTGAGTTTCAGCCGCATCGTCAACGTGCCGAAGCGCGGCATCGGCAAAAAGACAGTCGAGGATTTTCAGCGGTGGGCGCTCAAACAGCGGTACAGCACCGGGCAGGCATTGGCGGCGCTGGCGAAGGGTGAAGTTTGCCCGCTGAACGCCGGCGCGGTCAAAAAACTGGCCGACTTCCACGCCCTGCTGGTGGAGTGGCAAACGCTGGCATCGGCGGGCAATCTGGTGGCGCTGGCCGAGGACATCATCGTAAAAATCGGCTATACGCTGCACCTGCACGAAATCAGCGACCGCCCGGAAGAAGCCATCGAGCGGCAGGAGAATATCAACGAACTGCTGGCGCTGCTGGCAAAAGAGCCGGAAAAACCGTTAGGCGAGTTCCTGGAAGATGTTTCGCTGGTGGCCGACGTGGATGCCCTGGCGACCGATGAAAACACCGCCACCCTGCTGACGCTGCACGCGGCTAAAGGGCTTGAATTTCCGGTAGTGTTCATCACCGGGCTGGAAGATGGCCTGCTGCCGCATCTGCGCTCGCTGGACGAGCCGGAGGGTATGGCCGAGGAGCGCCGCCTGCTGTACGTCGGCCTCACCCGCGCCAAAACCCACCTGTTTCTGAGCTACGCCTTCCGCCGCATGACCTACGGCGACAGCAGCCCCGGCATCGCCTCCCGCTTTCTGGCGGACATCCCGGCGCGTTTGTTACAGGGCGCTTCGGCGGGACTTAGCAGCCGGCGCGATTACCAGACCTACCAGGAAGCCATCCGCTGGCAGGATGAAACCACCTGGGATAACGAAACTTCCCCGGAAGGGGACGAGGCGCGCGCGCACATTCGTGGGCAGATTCAGCGATTTTCGTCCCGACCGCCGCTGCGTTTTATCGCCGGGCTGCGGGTGTATCACCACCGCTTCGGGGAAGGCATGGTCATCGAAAGCCGCCCGATTGGAGGCGACGAAGAAGTGACGGTGAGTTTTAAGGCGCACGGTATCAAACGGCTCACCGGCAGTTTTCTGGCGATTCTGGAAGAGTGAGGCCGTTCGCCCGCTCCTCGGTTCATTCTCCCGAACGAATATCGTTCAGTTTTTCGCGCAGATACGTTATCTCCCGAAAAGTGGCCGTACAGCCTTCACCGGTCGGGGACTGCGCCAGGAAGCCGATTTCTGCCTCCGGCGAATCGCCCAGCCTGAAATAACGAATGAGATTCCAGCGCGCGCCGTCCGGGGAATAATGGAAGGCATACGCCCGGTCGAGCCTGGCAACCCGCAGGTAAGCCGAATGGCCCTCCACCACGAGCGAGTTGCAGTCGTCGGAAACGCCTTTGGTGACGACTGAGACGACCATCACCTGTCCTTGCGGCGACAGTTCCAGGCACAGTTTGGCCCACACCTGGTCGGATTGGTAGACCGTCAGAACGCCCGCGTCGTAGGTTGCGGCATGATCCGCCGAAACCCGCGCTTTGAATATACACGGTTCATGAACGTGCATCAGCAGCGCCGGCGCATTGTTGGTGGCCGTGCCTTTATCGGGGTCAATGAACCAGTCGGTTAAGCGACCGGCGGTGATGGTCAGCGCGCTGTCGGCGGCCAGCTCCCAGTGGTGCGGCTCGCCTTGCCAGCGCAGCGGGCCGGGCAGCGCCGGAATGGAGACAAAATCGTGTTGGGTCATCGTTTCCCCTTCATGGTTTTTTCGACGTTATGCAGCGGCCAAGCTGGACGCTGGTGACGCCGGCGTTAGTTCATCATTGGGCGCGCCCATCACCGTCATAAGCGGTATTCAGGACCGTGCCTCATTACTTTATCAAAAGGGGTACGGAAAACGCAAGCGAGTTGAATGGGCGCACCAGGATTCGAACCTGGAACCTAACAGTTATGAGCCGTCTGCTCTGCCGTTGAGCTATGCGCCCGTAAAAACGAGAGCGGGTAACGGGGTTCGAACCCGTGCCAGGACCTTGGAAGGGTCATGTGCTACCACTACACCATACCCGCATTTTGCATGATTATATCACAAGTTAAAGGTCGGGGTGCCCGGACTTGAACCGGGGACCTCATCGTCCCAAACGATGCGCGCTGCCAACTGCGCCACACCCCGCTAACGTCCTGATTGTACCATCGCACGGCCACAAAGTCTATCCGCTTTTGGGCGGCTTCAGCAGCTTCATTCGTCCCCAAAAAGCGACAGCCACTCGTCCACTTCGGCATCGGAAAGCTGCACGTCGGCGGCTTCCCCGGCGTCCACTTTCGGGCGCGGCGGGTTCGCCATCAGGTCGGCAAACTCGGTGGAGGTGAGGACTCCCATCCGGCGTTTGCGGGCAGTTTCGCGCACTTCTTCATCCGAGGACACGATCACCCAGCCAGTCGGGTCGGGGATTTTGCGAATGCGTTCGATCATCACGCGGTCGGCGGTGGAGCGCATCGAAGCGAAAACCACCTGGACGGCGCGGGTGGACAAACGCGACGGACCGCCGGGCAGGCCGTGATCGAAAACGACCACGCAGTTTTTTCCGGTTCGGGCGGCGAAGCCGATCAGTTTTTGCACCAGCAGAGCTTCATCGTTGGGGTCATCGAGCGAAATATCGGAGAGCCGGCCGATGAGGTTATGACCATCAATCATATACGGCATAACAACTGTCCTGCGACCCGTTCATGATTACAATATAACATAGAGTGGGGGCAGTTCCTACCGCTTACGGCGGCGGACAGCCGGTTTTTAGCAAAATCTAATAATGGCGGCAAAATAATGAACGACTCGAAACGCGGAATCGGGACAGCTGCGGCAGTCCTGGTTGGGCTGACCGCCGTGCTGACGGGATACTACTGGGTGCATAAACCGCTGAATCTGACGCTGGCAGCGGCGTTGGGCGGGGCGGCGCTGGACATTGGGACGGTCGCGCTGGTGGTGACGCTGGCGGGCGGCTTGGGACGGCGGGCGCTGGCGTGGGTGACACCGGGCGCGGGATGGTCATCGGCGGAACGCATCGCCATAGAAGCATTAATCGGCCTGGGCGCGCTGGCCTGGGGCGCGCTGGCGCTGGGCTTGGCCGGGGCCTTTACCCCGGCGGCCTTCTGGCTGGCGCTGGCAGCGGCGGGCATCTGGTCGGCGCGGGGTCTGGCCGGGTGGCTGGCCGATCTGCGGTCGGCGGCGCGGCGCGCGATTTCCCCCGGCTCGCCCTGGGCGCGGCTGCTGGCGGTCATCTGCGGAGTGCTGCTGGCGCTGGCGCTGGTGAATGCCCTGGCGCCGCCCTTCGCCTACGACGCAGTGAACTATCATCTGGTCGGGCCGCAGCGGTATCTGACCGATGGGCGCATCCAGGCGCACCCGGATAACTTCTTCCTGGGGTTTCCGCAGGGATTGGAAATTTTATACGGTGTCACAATGGGACTGGCCGGGCGGGATACAACCGCTGCACTGCTGCATCTGTCCTTTGGGCTGCTGGGGCTGCTGGCGGCGGGGGGCATCACGCGGCGTTACGCCGGCGAAGCGGCGGGCTGGCTGGCGGTGACGCTGATCCTGAGCGCCTACAGCCTGTGGGTGCTGCTGGGCTGGCCGTATGTTGACCTGGGGCTGCTGGCTTACGGCGCGGCGGCGCTGGTTGCGGCGGCGCGCTGGCGCGAAACCGGCGCGGCGGGCTGGCCGGCGCTGATGGGGCTGCTGGGCGGGCTGGCGTTGGGCGTTAAATATACCGGCGGCGGGCTGCTGCTGGCGCTGGCGTTTTATGTCCTCATCTGTTCGCCCCGGATGGCCGCCCGCAGTGGGCTGATTCTGGGCGCAGCGGCGGCGCTGGCCTTCGCGCCCTGGGCGATCAAAGGGCTGCTGTTGTACCAGAACCCGGTTTACCCGTTCGTGTTCGGCGGCCTGAACTGGGATGCCGCGCGCGCCAATACCTTTAGCACGACCGGAACGGGGCTGCTTGGCTCTGGCCGGGAGTGGCAGTTGGCGGCGCTGCCGGTGGCGGCGACCATCTTCGGCGTTGAACAGGGGGCGGGTTTTGGCTTCACCGCCGGCCCCTGGCTGCTGACCGCGCCGCTTTTGCTGCCGATAGTCTGGCGGCAGCTGGATGACCGCGCGCGGACGCTGGCGGCGGACTGTCTGCGGCTTGGACTGCCGCTGCTGGCCTTCTGGATGGTTCTGGCCGCCATCAGCGACATTGGCACGCAGACGCGCCTGATGCTGGCCGGCCTGCCGGCGGCGGCGGTCGCCGGGGCGCTGGCGATAGCCGGCCTGCCGCGCCGCCCGCTGGATACAGCATTTATCGTCCGCGCTTTGCTGGCCGTCACGCTGCTGCTGGGCATCTTTGAGGCCGCGCGGCATACGGCGCTGGTGCGCTCGCCCGCCTACCTGCTGGGGCTGCTCAGCCGGGACGACTATCTGGCCCACAATCTGGGCGGCTACGGGGCAGCCATGCGGCGGTTGAGTGACCTGCCCGCCGGGGCGCGCGTGCGCCTGATGTGGGAAGCGCGCACCTATTTTTGCCCGGCAGCCGTCACCTGCGCCGGGGATATGCTGTTCGACCACTGGGCGCGGGCGCTGCGGGACGGGCGAACGCCGCAGGCCGCGCTGGCGGACTGGCGCGCGGCAGGCGACGATTACCTGCTGCTGTCGAACGTCGGCTTGCGGTTCTGGCGGGACGACCCGCGTTTTGCGGACGAAAACGCGCGTTTTCTGGAAGCCGTCGAAACATGGATGACGCCGGTCTGGTCGGCGGACGGTTACACACTGTACGCCTGGCCTTGATCGAACCGCGCCGGGATGCGCTAAAATAAAAGCAGATACCGGAAGGCGAGGGTGCAGTGATGGTTGTTCAGGAGCGATTTTATACAGCCGAGGAATTCTGGGAACTGCTCAGCCAGCCGGAATACGCCGGCAAGCGCGTGGAACTGGTCGAAGGGGAGATACGCGAGACGACACCGGCAGGCGGCAATGTGCTGCCCGGCTTCTCAGTCAAAGTCAGCGCGATCTTTCCAACCTCAAAATAAAGGCGTTCCTTTGATGACTCTGATAGAAAATATTTCTCGCCTCAGCCATGAACAGATCGAAAATATCGAAAAACTCACTCTCCGTTGGGTTTTCCAGGCCGTCTGGGACTTTGGCATGGAAGCCCATGAGATTTTTCTGAAGTCACCAGACGATGTAAAAGACGTAGCCGAAGACATCACACGGGAACTGTTGGATCGGCTGCCCGGTTATAACATCCAGCAGCGGATTTTTGGGACGGTGGATTACAAACGAGCGCGGTACATTATTTTACCCGACCAGTCGGTGAGGCAGGCTTTATTTGTTGACTCGAAGGCCGAAAAGGAAAACCGCACGGCAACCATCCAGATGTCTCAAACCTCCATGCGCGTGAGGCATATTCGAGCCAATGTGCCTGTGGATGAAGCCGGGCGACTGCCGGCCATCTCGATTTATAATGACAAACAGTTTTTAACAACGACGGCTTTTCTTCACTTTAAATACAAAGATGTGGACGGCCTTCAACGCGCCCACTCTGGGCGAAGATTGTCGGGTACGTCTGGCTTTTGACAGACTGAAAGCGAAGGCCAATTGGCGAGTTCAGAGAATTCATTATAATGTTCTGGGCGGCGCGCTTGAGGGAATCTGGGATGGGTGAGTATATTAAGCCGAATTCAATCATTCATGGCGACAGCCGGGAAATCCTCCGGCAAATAGCGCCCGATTCAGTTGCTTGCAGCATCTGGTCTCCGCCGTATCACGTCGGCAAAGAATACGAAGCCGGCATGAGCTATGAAGACTGGCTCGGCTTGCTGCAAACTGTTGTCTCCCTGCACACACCTATTATCTACATTTTCTGGAAGCCGGGTATTACGGTAGTTGATCGAGACCGTTTAACCAAAGAAGAATGGGTTAACTGGGGGTCGCGGGCGGTCTGGTCATTTCCCTCTGTGCGCGCCAACGACGACCACGAGGCTAAATTCCCCCTCGAACTGCCGAGGCGTATCATTCGTCTGCTGACCACGCCGGAAGATGTTGTGCTGGATTGTTTTGTCGGCAGTGGAACAACGGCAGTCGCGGCCATTCTTGAAGGCCGGCAGTACATCGGCATTGACATCGAAGAAAAATATGTTGAGATGTCAAGAAAAGCCTGTCGGCGAACGCTGGAAAGCATGAACGGCGAACAACAGCTACAGCTATTTTAATTTTAGAGGATAACTCCGATGATTGACCTCACCGACATGGGGCGGCGCGCGCGGGCAGCGGCGCTGCATCTGGCGCGGGCGACGACCGGGCAGAAAAACGCGGCGCTGCTGGCGATGGCCGACGCGCTGGAAACCAACGCCGAGAGCATTCTGGAAGCCAACCGGCTTGACCTGGAGGATGGCCGCGCCAATGGTTTGAGCGATGCGCTGCTCGACCGGCTTGACCTGCAAAAACGGCTGGCCGGCATCGCCGCCGACGTGCGCGGCGTGGCCGAACTGCCCGACCCGGTGGGGCAGACTTTCGACGCCAGGACGCTGGAAAACGGCCTGCAAGTCTCCAAACGGCGCGTACCGCTGGGCGTGCTGGGCGTGATCTACGAAGCGCGCCCGAACGTGACCGTAGATGTGGCCGCGCTGGCGCTTAAATCCGGCAACGCCGTGATTTTACGCGGCGGGTCAGAAACCCTCCGCAGCAACCTGGCGCTGGTGGCGGCGCTGCGCCAGGCCATGATGGCGCATGGTTTCCCCGCCGATGCTTTCCAGTACATCGAAAATACCGACCGCAAGTACGTGGGCGAACTGCTGAAACTGCACCATTACGTGGATATGATTATCCCGCGCGGCGGCAGCGCCCTGCACACCTTCTGCCGCGAAAACAGCACCATCCCGGTCATCACCGGCGGCATCGGCATCTGCCACCTGTATGTGGATGAAACCGCCGACCAGGACACCGCGCTCAACATCATCCACAATGCCAAAACACAGCGGCCTTCGGTCTGCAATGCGCTGGATACGCTGCTGGTTCACCGGCAGATCGCGGCGGATTTTCTGCCGCGCGTGGTGGAATACCTGGGCAGCGCCGGTGTTACCTTCCGCGCCGAACCCCGCGCGCTGGCGGCGGTGAACGGACGGGCATACGATCCGCGCGTGGCGCTGGCCGGCCCGGACGATTTTGATACCGAGTGGCTGGCGCTGGTGCTGGGTTTGAAGGTCGTGGACTCGCTGGACGAAGCGATTGAGCATATCCGCCGGCACAGCACGCAGCACTCCGACGGCATTCTGACGCAAAACAACGAAGCGGCGGAGCGTTTTCTGGCCGAGGTGGACTCGGCGGCGGTGTATGTGAATGCCAGCACGCGCTTTACCGATGGCAGCGCGCTCGGCCTGGGGGCGGAAATCGCCGTCAGCACGCAGCGCCTTCATGCGCGCGGGCCGATGGCGCTGGAAGAACTGACCACCTATAAATGGGTGATCGTCGGCGCAGGCCATGTGCGCCCCTGAGATGGTGATATTTTCCCGCTAAGGTTAGAAGATTTTAACGCCGAGGCCGATCACAAGGGTTATCCACTGCATAACCAGCTTATAATGAGGGGGTATCGTAATGTGAGTCTCAATTCAGGGTCAGCCGCATGGCGAACATTCTGTTGGTCGAAGATAATGCCGAAATGCGCGCGTTATTACAGGATATCCTGCAATGGGGCGGGCATCAGGTAACGTGCGAACGAACCGGCCAGGATGGGCTGACCTCTTTACTCAATACCAACCACCTGCCCGACCTGATTATCAGCGACCTGGTGATGCCCGGCATGGACGGCCTGGCTTTTCTCCAGCGGGTTCGCCAAAATCCCCACTGGTCGCGCATTCGTTTTATCATCATGAGCGGCGATGCCCAGGCTGAACGCCTGCATAAGTCTCCGGTCAGGGCGGACGGCGTGCTGCCGAAACCCTTCAGCCTGGATGATCTTCACCGGATCATCGGCTAAAACAGCCGGTTTAACAGCTGGTAGCGGCCTTTCCCGAAGCGAAGTTAAATACACGCGGGCCGTACTGGTCAATCACTAGGCGCGGGCCATCGCGGATGGCACAGATATCGTCGTTGGTCAGGCGGTGGAACAATTCCATAAAACCATGTGGTTTGACCAGAAAAATATGGCAGCCCTCTCGAAAGGCTTCTTCCATCATATCCCGATCATCCAGCATGGTGGCGATAACCAGACAGGCATCCGGGAAACGCTGGCGAAGCTGCGGGATAAGCTGCAAGCCGGTCATATCCGGCAGTTTCATATCCACCACCGCCAGCGTGATTTCCTGAACGCCGGCGATGGCTTCCAGCGCCTTCTGCCCGCTTCCAGCGCCGATGACCTTAAATTTCGCCCCGCCTAGCAGCCGCTCCAAAAAATCCCGATTGGCGGGCGCGTCGTCCACGACCAGCGCGACGCGATTGACCATCATAAAATCCTTTCAAAAAACGCTCGATGGGGCGGCCTATGCCCCTTAAAACTTTATATTCAAATTTTCAGGCCGGGCCGACTTCAGGCCTCTGGCGGGTCATCTCGGCATACTGTTTAAAGAGTTCAACCAGATCGGCGACGGGGAGCGGTTTGGCGATATAGCCGGTGCAGCCCGCTTCCAGGCAGCGTTCGCGGTCGCCCAGCATGGCGTAGGCGGTAATGGCAAAAATCGGCGTCTGGTGGCCGGCAGCCCGCAGCGTCCGCACCACATCCAGGCCATCCAATGTACCCACTAACTGTACGTCAATCAACAGCAGATCGGGGCGGTCGCGCTCGAAATGCTCCAGCACGCCCCAGCCATTGTTATAATGAATAACCTCATGCCCCCCCATACTGGCGATGCGCTGCACGAGAAACAGGTTAATTTCGTTATCCTCAACGTACATGATACGCACGTTTCGCCCTCCTGACCTCATGTTGGGTTGGCGGCGGTCGGCACGGCTTCGGGTAGCGGCGGCGAAGCCGAGGCAGCCGGCGGACCGGCCGGAACGGTGAAGTGAAAGGTCGCCCCTTTGCCCAGCTCGCTCTCAACCCAGATACGTCCGCCCATCAGCGTTAAAAGCTGGCGAGAAATTGCCAGCCCCAGACCAGCTCCGGCGCGCGGGTCGCGGCCCACCACTTCTGCCTGTTTAAACTCCTCGAAGATAATCTCGTGATTTTTCGGGTCAATGCCCGACCCGGTATCTTTGACGCTGAACAGCACAGCATCCCCATCCTGGCGCACGGTCAGGGTGATCGAACCCGTATCCGTGAACTTGACCGCATTGCTGTACAGGTTCATCAAAACCTGCCGCAGCCGGTTGGGGTCGCACAGGACGGAGGGCATCACCGCTGGGAAGTCCCGGCGCAGTTCGACCGGCTTTTCGCCCAGCAGCCCGGCGCTGGTCGAAAGCACTGCTTCGATGATCGGCAGCGGCTCGACCGGCTCGATCCGCATTTCGAGTTTGCCGGCGTCCACCTTCGATAAATCCAGGATGTCGTTGATGAGGTTAAGAAGCTGGCGTCCGCTGTCGAAGATGTAATGCAGATCGCTTTCGTAACTTTTGGGCAGCGGCACGCCGTCGTACATGGCCGGGAATTTGAGCATGGTTTCGCTAAAGCCGATGATCGCGTTCAGCGGTGTGCGGAGTTCATGGCTCATGTTCGCCAGGAACTGCCCCCGGAAGTGTTTGGCTTCCTCGGCGGCGGCGCGGGCGGTTTCGAGTTCTTTGTTGGTTTCTTGCAGTTTTTCGCTCAAGGCCTGGCTGCGCTTGAGTTCTTTTTCCAGCAGCATCCGGTTTTCATGCAGTGCCTCGGTCGTGCGGCGCTCCCGCTGGTAGTTCAACAGCGCCCACTCCGTCACCTGGTACAGTTCGCCCGTCACCTGCGCCGCCAGCAGCGCGCTGGCAAAAATCAGCCCGATGGCAAACAGCCGGTGTTCGATGTGTAAAAGCAGTTCCCCCTGGCTTAACCCCGGCACTAAAAACACAATCGCCGCTGCCAGGGCGGCGGTCAGCAGTGTATTCTGCGGCGAAAGCAGCAGCCCCACCACAAATACGATCACCGGAAAGATAAACGGAATCATTTGCATGGCGCGGTCGTCGCCCCAGACCAGCAAAATCGTGCCGCCCGCCAGCCCGCCCAGCGTATACGACCAGACTGCCCGCTGGTAGCGGTCACGGCGCAGGAAAAACTGCGTCGTCAGACAGCCAACGCTGATGGCAGCCAGCGTCAGCAGCCAAACCAGCGCGTCTTTATGCTGGAGCGTGGCGACGGTGATGATGATCCAGAACACAATAAGGCTGCCGTACAGCGTGACCTGCCCCAACACCGTCAGACGGTCGGCGCGGACTTCGGTCGCAAAGTCCTGTTTGGTCGGGATACTCACCGTCATCAACCTGTAATAACCACTACATTACTTGTCCACTTCATTATATATGCAGTTTTAGGCTGAGCGTAAAACGGTTTTTTGGAATGCACCGCCATTCAAACCGGAAATTCATAAACGGCGGGATGCGAGCAAGGAAAGCTAAAGGGAGGAAATGTCCGGGGAAAACCTTCAGCAGGGCGGCGGTTCTTCCCGGCGCGGCCGCAGCCGGCGCAGCGCCTCATACACGACCCTGAGGGGCGCTGCTCGGTGAGCATACCGCCGCAGCCAGGCGATCTCCGCCAGCAGGATTTCGTTAAAAGTGAAATAATCCTGGGCTTCCTCAGCGTGTTTTTCATCGTGATCGAAATGCCAGGGTTCGTCAATCATCAATTCGCGCCTTTTCCGGGCGAATCCCGGCTGATGGATAAACGGAAAAGAATAAGCCTGATAGACAGTGGGCTTAAGCCCACTGTCCGGCTTTAACCCAGTGTCCGGTTTTAATCCACTGTCCGGCTTTAACCCAGTGGCAGCAGGCTGAAGCTCGCTGTCCGCTCAGGATCAGGCACAGTCTAATTGGTTCATCCATAGGCGTATCTTAAACCAAATTTACGCCCGAAACATTAAGATCTTCCCAAAAATATGTTTAAAAATCGCCTGGTTTGGCCGTTCACCTGCCGGTTTCGCCAGACGGAAGGGTAAACCAGAAGCGGCTGCCCTGGCCGCTGGCGCTCTCCGCGCCGATTTTTCCGCCCATTGCCTCGACCCAGGCTTTGGCAATCGCCAGCCCCAGGCCGCTGCTGCCACTGCGCGATTGATCGCCGCGATAAAACCGCTCGAAGATGAACGGCAGATCGCCGGCGGGGATGCCTTCGCCCGTATCCGATACGCTGATCTGCACCACGCCGTCCACCGGCTCGCCGGACACGGTGATACGCCCGCCGGGCGTGTGGCGCAGCGCGTTCGCCAGCAGGTTATGCAGCACCTGCGCCAGCCGGTCGGGGTCGGCCTTCACCGGTGGCAGCCGCGTTTCGGCCACTTCAATCGCTGTTTCCTGCGCTTCGGCGGCCAGCGAAAACGGCTCGACCGCCCCGCGCAGCACCGGCAGCAGTTCGACCGGCTGCGGATTGAGCGAGAACTGCCCGGCCTCGGCCAGCGCCAGCTCGCGTAGGTCGGCCACCAGCCGGCTTAAAAGCCGCGTTTCATCGTAGATGGTGGCGATTTCGCGCATTTCCAGCGGATAAACGCCGTCCAGCAGCGCCCGCAGGCTGCCCTGCATTACGGTCAGCGGCGTCCGCAGTTCGTGGGCGATGTCGGCCATCAGGCTGCGGCGCAGCGTTTCCGCGCGCTGCAAGTCGTCGGCCATCGCGTTGAAGGCGCGCGCGACCTCAACAAACTCGTCTGCCCCTCGCACCGGCACACGCCGGTTCCAGTGGCGGGCGGCGAAATCCCGCGCGGCGTCGGCTAGGCCTGCCAGCGGGGCAGCCACCATGCGGCTGACCACCAGCCCCAGCGCCGCGCCGATTCCCCCGGCTACCACCGCCGTGATCGCCAGCAGTTGGTAAAGCTGGTCGAGAAAATCCTGCTCGCGCGCGGGCAGCATCGCGCCGCGCATCAAACCCATGCCGGCGCGCGGCCCCATCCGGCCAAACGGCGGCAGCAGGTTAGATTGAGAGGTGTCTTCCTGCGCCGAGGACTTCTCCCGCTCCGCTACATAACTGCGAAACGCCTCACCGCCGCGCCAGGCTGCTGCCAGCGCCACGATCAACACCGTGACCAGCGTCACGCCCACGAAGGCCAGTGTCATCCGCACCCACAGACGGTTCACAACGCCTCCTCTCGAAAACGATACCCGACGCCGAACACGGTTTCGATATAACGCGGCGCGCCGGGGTCGTCCTCGATCTTTTTCCGCAGGTTTTTGATGTGGCTGTCGAGGGTGCGTTCCAGCCCATCGTAGGCGTAACCGAGCGCCTTTTCGGCCAGCTCCTCGCGGGTGAAGGCCGTATTCGGTTGTGCCATCAGCGCCCTCAAAATGGCGAACTCAGTGCGGGTTAGGTCAACCGGCTGGCCCACGCGGGTCAGTGTATGCTGGTCGAGGTCAAGCCGCAGGCCGCCGCTTTCCAGGATATGCGGGCTTTGCAGGCCGCGCGTCCGCCGCAGGATGGCTTTAACCCGCGCCACCATCTCCAGTGGATTAAATGGTTTCGTCAGGTAATCGTCCGCGCCCAGTTCCAGGCCGTGAATTTTATCCTCATCCTCGACCCGCGCCGTCAGCATCAAAACCGGAATATCGGCCAGGCGCGGGTCGGCGCGCAGCCAACGGGTGATCTCCCAGCCGTCGCGCCCCGGCAGCATCAGGTCGAGGATGATCAAATCCGGGCGGTCGCGCCGGATGGTGTGCATGGCCGTTTCGCCATCGTGGGCAGCCAGCGCCGTCAAACCGGCCTGCTCCAGATATGACCGCACCAACCGCACGATGTTCCGGTCGTCATCCACCACCAGTACACGCTGCGCCATGTTGTAACCTGCTCGTTTTCTGCCACCGTTAACCACCATTTTAAACGATAATTTCGGTTTTCCGGGCCGATTCCATAAGAACCTATCCATAAACCAATTGATCTGGTAGCAGAACAGTGGGCTTAAGCCCACTGTC
Organism: Anaerolineae bacterium; assembly: GCA_026645945.1. Classification (GTDB taxonomy): domain Bacteria; phylum Chloroflexota; class Anaerolineae; order Aggregatilineales; family Phototrophicaceae; genus CFX2. The sequence continues at coordinate 2,872 of JAPKMO010000085.1, read as the reverse complement.
TGGTGGGTTTATGGATAAACTCTAAAACAAAGAAGGGCGAAGTTCGCTCCGCCCTTCCCGAAAATCGAAGCCGTTTTCAGGTGTTGGCCTCCGGGGTTTCTTCCGGGGTCACGTCCGGCGCGGAGGGATTCTGCCCCCACCAGCCGCCGGGGCCGAAGCCGCCGCGCCCCCGCATACCGCCCGGCCCCATCATACCGAAGCCGCCGCGCCCCATGCCGAAGCCGGGAATTGCTTCAAAGCTGCGGTTCAGCAAAGCCTCGGCGTTGGCCTTCAGCAGCGCCAGATGAGCATCGGCCTGCGCCTGCGTCAGGTAGCCGGCTTCGACCGCCTGTGCCAGCTGCTCCGCATGAGCGGCGGCAAAGGCTTCTACGATGGCGTCGGTCGCCACGCCTTTTTCTTCCGCCAGCTGCGCGATGGTTTTACCGGCTTGCAGTTCCGTCACCAGGTCGGCCACTTCCATATCCAACTGCTCGGCGACCACCGTCAGCATCGGGTCGCCGGCACGCATACCCGGCACAGCCGGCATACCCGGCGGTACAGCGCCGCCGCGCCCCGGCCAGGCCGCCGAAACCGCCGTAACGCCCAGCGCCAGAACCAGCGTCATCACCAGACCGATTTTGAGCCACTTTTTGTTTCGCATATGAACCTCCATCGTTTTCGCTCCGAGCGCCCCATGCGCTCAACCGTTGATCTGTTATCAGCTTAACAGCCGGTTGTGGAGAAGTGATGGAGATTCAATGAATGGCAGGAAAGGGGCGGTTGAAACCAGGCCGCCCCGGCGAAAATTGAAATTCGGCCTTTTTATTCCTCGAACAGTTTTTCCCCGCGCGACAGCCGCCAGGCAATCTGGTAGGTCTGCCCCTGGGCGCGCATGGTGGGCGCGTGCGCCGCCAGGTAGCGCGCCGCCGCGATTAACACGTGCGCGCCGGCAGGCGTGCCGCGCAGGCGGTCGTACTGGCGGAAGGCCGCTTCGATGGTCTGGATGGTGTGGAAGTCCCGGTCTTCCCGCAGCAGCAGCCGGCCCAGCAGCGCCAGCAGCCGATCCGGGTTGCCGCCGCCGTACAGGCAGCGCGCCGCCAATCCGCCCGCCTCATTAACCTGGTGCTGCCGATTGAGCAGGGCGGCCAGTTCGTCCAGCAGGGCTTCCGGCTGCGGCGTGGGTTCGTCCGCCTGGGGCAGCCGCGCCGGCGGCACGTTCAAAAAGCGGTCGAGATACACGCTCATAGCAGCGTCGAACACACCGCGCAGCAGTTCCGGCGAATTCACCCGCCGTAGGCCCTGTTCAACCGCGTTGGCGAAGGTGAAGGTATGCAGCGCCGTATCCCAATCGCCAAATTCGTTGCTGGTATGAAAACGCGCGATCCGCAGCGCAGCGGCATAACTGACCGCCCCGGCCAATTCAACCTCCGAACAGCCCTCGCGCAGCGCATCCAGCAGCGCGGCAGCGATGGCCTGCGGGTCTTCGCCCAGCAGCACCTTCACCAGCGCGTCCCGCTCGAACATGCCGCCGTGACGCAGCCGCCGGTATTCCAGCACGCCCGGCAGTTCCTCGAAGGTCTGTTCAAGGATCGCCACCAGATCAACCGGGTGACGCCACTCGTTGGCTTCCTCCATCCGGTCGGCGTTAGCAAACGCATTGGCGAGGCTGGTCAGCGCCATTTCGGCGTATTCCCAGCCGGCCAGGTCGAGCGCCTCCAGTGCCTTGTTGGTGAAGTCCAGCACATGCCCAATCTGGATGTAACGGTGATCGGTGGCCGCTGCAAACAGCATGTCGGCCATCTGGCGATGATCGGCCCCGGAGCGAACGGCAGCCACAATGCAGCGTTCCGCGCCTTCGGCGTCGCGCACTTCGATGAACTGGCGAAACCAGCGTTTGAGGGTCGGGATGTCCGCGTCCTGGGTGGGGAGCGGCTGCACGATGAACCGCACGCCTGCGCCGTCGCTGTCGTTTGCTACCGCCGATAAACCATGATACAGCGCGCGCGGGCGGTCTTCCGGCGTAAGATACGGCAGCAGATTCATCAGGCAGGTCAGGATGGTCAGCCCCTGTCCCCAACCGGCCCAGCGGTAATGCGTGCCGAAGTCCAGCCCGGCGCGGAACGGCTCGGCGGGGTCTTCACCACCGTCCAGCAGGGCGATCACCGCTTTCGCCAGCACCAGAGGGATATTACGTTCCAGTCCATCGCGCAGCCGCCGGCGCTGGTGCGCGCGGGGGTCATGGAGCGGGGACACATCAACCCACACGTCCCCGTCGCGGATGTCTACCGGGAATGTCCGCACGTCGTCCGCCCACTGGTCGAACGTGCCGCCGCTGGCGAGGTCAAAACGCGCGTGATGCCAGTGGCAGGTCAGGATGCCGTCGCGCACCGAACCCCGGTCGAGCGGAAAACCCATATGCGGGCAGCGGTTGTCCACCGCGTAAACCCGGTCGCCATAAGCGAATAGTACCAGCGTATGCCCTTCCATCTGGACGGCCAGCGCCGCTTTTTCGCGCACGTCGTCCAGCCGGGCGGCCAAAATATAAGTGTCCGTCCTCGTTACCATAAAACCGGCCCTCTGCTTGTTGATTTAATCAAAACTATCCCACAAAAATCGCCCGCCCGCACCTGCCCATCGAACAGGCCGTCCCGAACGGAAGGCCAGAAGCCGCCCTGTACGAAGGTATGGGCAAGGCCGCCCGTCGGGGGTAAACTAGTACATCAACAAATGAGAATGCCTGCCGACAGTGGGCTTAAGCCCACTGTCCCAGCTTAAGCCCACTGTCCCAGCTTAAGCCCACTGCCAGGATGCCGATTAAGCTGGTTCATGTACCAGGGCGGACGCTGGAACAATCCCTGGCAGCGCGGCAGTAACCTGGATGGATAACCTGTAT
>JAPKMO010000084.1 GCA_026645945.1 Anaerolineae bacterium | reverse complement strand
CACCCAAACGATTTTTCATCCCCCTCTCCAAGCCACGAAGTGGCGATCAGCAGAGGGGGAACGAGGGGGTGAGGGCAAACTGACAGCACAAAAGTGCATAACACACTCTAATGCATGAACCAGCTTAATCTGCATCCTGACAGCGGGCTTCAGATGGACAGTGGGCTTCAGATGGACAAGTGGGCTTCAGATGGACAAGTGGGCTTAAGATGGACAGTGGGCTTAAGCCCACTGTCTTGTTGATGCGCTAATGGTCGGCGATGCAGTCGAACACGCGCGGCGCGATCATCCACACCAGCGCGCCTTGCAGCGGGCGTTCGTCGGAGATGTCCACCCGCGCCAGGCCGCCTTTTTTCATGACGATTTCGCCGCCGCCGATCAGCGCCGAAACGGTGGCGCTTAAATCCGGCTCGTGGCCGACGAACATCACTTCGGCGCGGGCGTCCAGCCCGGCGATCAGGCTTTCGACGATATGGACGTGGAAGCCAAACCCAACTTCCTCACGCACGATGACCTCAACGCCCAGCACCTTACCCAGCACGTCCGCTGTCTGGCGGGCGCGCAGGCGTGGACTGCTGTACAGATAGGCGGGTTTGACCCCCAGGCGGATGAGCGCCTCGCCGGCGGCGCGGACGCGCTCGGCGCCTTTATCGGTCAGTTCCCGCGTGAAGTCATCAAAATCGGGCATCTGGGCATCCTCGGCCTGCCCATGCCGGAAGAAGTAGAGTTTCATATGGCGCTTCCTATCTCCTGGCGCGGGCGGGCCAAACACCCGCCCCGCCTCATTGGCTTGCGTAGCCGTTCGGATGTGAACGATGCCAGTTCCAGGCGGTTTCGATGATCTGGCGCAGGCTGCCGAATTCGGGATGCCAGCCCAGCTCCTTCATGATGCGGGTGCTGTCGGCGATCAGCGTGGCCGGGTCGCCGGGGCGGCGCGCGCCGACTGCTGCCGGGATGGGATGGCCGGTGATGTCCCGCGCCGTTTGCAGCACCTCCATAATCGAATAACCTTTACCGTTGCCCAGGTTGTACTTGCGGCTTTTACCGTCGGCCAGGGCTTCCAGCGCCAGGATGTGCGCTTCGGCCAGGTCAATTACGTGGATGTAATCGCGGATGCAGGTCCCGTCCGGCGTCGGGTAATCGTCGCCGAAGATGGTCAGTTTTTCGCGCTGGCCCAACGCCACCTGCAAAATGATCGGGATGAGGTGATATTCCGGCGTATGGTCTTCCCCGATGTGGCCTTCCGGGTGCGCGCCGCTGGCGTTAAAGTAACGCAGGCAGCAGTAGGCCATGCCGTAAATGCGCTCCATCCAGTGTAAATACCGCTCGATGATGTATTTACTTTCGCCATAGGGGCTGCCCGGCACGATGCGCTCCTCGGCAGTGATCGGGATCGTCTCCGGGTCGTCGAACAGGTTGGCGGTGGACGACAGGATGAACCGTTTGACCCCCTGTGCGGCGGCGGCCTCCAGCAGGTGGCTGGCCGCGACGGCGTTATCCCGCAGGTACAGCCAGGGTTTCTCCATGCTTTCGCCCACCAGCGTATGCGAGGCAAAATGCAGGATGCCGTCGAAGCGGTGCTGCGCGAAAACCCGGTTAACGGCTTCGGCGTCCAGCAGGTCGCCCCGGATGAAAACCGCCTTCGGATGGACGGCTTCGGCATGGCCGGTGTACAGGTTATCAAAGGCTACCACTTCGTAACCCCGGTTGATGAGCAGATCAACGACGTGACTGCCGATATAACCCGCGCCGCCGGTGACAAGGACTTTGCTCATAAATCGCTTTGCTCCTCGGTGGATGTCTGCGCCCGGTCGCCCTCTGAATTTGAGACGGGAGACACAGCCTCAATATACACCGAACTGCCGGGGAAGGCGATGGACAACCCCAGACCTTCCATGATTTTCATAATTTCTAAATAGATGCGCTCCTTTTCGGCGGTGAAGGCCGTCCAGTCCGCCAGCCGGATATAACACCGTACCAGGACTTGCAGCCCGGTGGTGGTGAAGTCAATCAGGTACACGACGATACTTTCCGGCTCGACCATCTCGCGGGCGGCCAGCAGGGCGCGGATTTGTTCCAGCAGGCTTTCGACGCGGACGCTGGTAGCGCCGCGATAGGCGATGTGCAGCTTCAGGTCTACCCGGCGTTTTTCCAGGCGCGACCAGTTGAGGACGGCAGACGAGGCCAGCCGGCTGTTCGGCACGGTGACGAAAGCCTGGTCAAGCTGGCGGATGCGGGTGGAGCGCACGCCGACGTGTACAACAATACCCTCAACATCCGGCGTTTTGATGTATTCCCCGACCACAAAAGGCCGGTCGCCGACGATGGCTGTAAACCCGAACACGTTGGCGATGGTATCCTGCGCGGCCAGCCCCAGGCCGATAGCGATCAGGCCGCCGCTCGCCAGCAGGCCGCTGGTGTCGTAACCCCATTCCTGCATTAGCGCCACCAGCAGCCACAGGGCCAGGACGATGCGAATCCCGGTGCGGACGAACGGCAGCAGGCGTTCTTCGACCGTGAGGCCGGTGAAGCGAAAAACCTGATAGCTGGAAGGCGTCAGCACGCCCGCCGCGCGGTAGCCGGCCACAAACAGCGCGATGCTGACCAGCGAGCGGGTGAGGTGGTCAACGAACCGGCTGGTTTCGACGCCGACCTGTAAAATCTGCGCGCCGACCACCAGCCCCAGCGCCACCAGCAGGATACGCACCGGCATGATGGCCGCGTCCAGAAGCTGCGAGTCCCAGGTTTGCGGCGTGCGGTCGGTCAGCCGGCGCAGTGGGGAAAGCAGCACCCGCGCCAGCACGCTCCGCAGCGCCCATACCATCAGCAGCACCAGCGCCGCCAGCAGCACCCGCAGAATCGTTTCGCGGGTTTCGACCGGCAGTTCTCGCCATAGTTCCAGAAAATCCATCACTTGCTTAGCCTGTTTACCTGTTTTGCAGCTTAAACAGGGGGATATTGCCGCAAAAGCGCCCGCAGCACAACCCTAACGTACCCTGTTAAACGGCGCATTGACGGTGATAGACTGGTACATGAACCAGCTTAATGTGCATACTGGCAGTGGGTTTGAGCGGAGACAGTGGGTTTGAGCGGAGACAGTGGGTTTGAGCGGAGACAGTGGGCTTAATGCAGAGACAGTGGGTTTGAGCGGAGACAGTGGGCTTAAGCGGAGACAGTGGGCCTAATGCAGAGACAGTGGGTTTGAGCGGAGACAGTGGGCTTAAGCCCACTGTCAGAAGTAGGCATTCCCAATCTTGTTGTAGTATTTAGGATCGTCTGGCCGGATGATTGGCAGGGCTGATTGATGAAACGTTTGATGGTCTATCTGGCAGCTGCCGGGCTGCTGGCGACCGCCGCCGCCGCGCAGGACAACGGCGTGACGGCGACGGCCTATGGAACGGTCAACGTCCGCAGTGGGCCGGGCGCGCAGTACGAAATCGTCGGCAGGCTGGCCGCCGGCGACCGCGTGCCGGTGGATGGCCGCGACCGGGACGGCGGCTGGCTGCGGGTGGTGCTGGCGGTTGAAGAGCTGGGGTTCGGCTGGGTGGCGTCCTTCGCCGTACTGGTGGAAGGCGATATTTTCCAGCTTCCTATCACGGGCGATGATTTCGCCGCCGGGGTTGGCGAGCCGGTGACAATCACCGCTTACGGCCTGGTCAACGTCCGCAGCGGCCCCGGTATGGATTACCCCATCACCGGGCAGTTGGATGCCGGCGATGTGCTGCCGGTCATCGGGCGCAGCGGCGCGGATAACAACTGGCTGTACATTCAGGATGAAGAAGTTGAGGGTTGGGTGGCGTATTTTACGGTCACGCTCCAGGGCGACCCCAACGCGCTGCCGCTGGTCACGATGGACGGCAACGGGCTGGCCGTCGTGCCGGGGAACTACGTCATCAAAACGCGCTTTAATGTCCGGCTGCGGGCGGCGGCTTCGTCGGGGGCAGAAACGCTGGGCGTGATTCCGTTCGGGCGCAGCGTCACACCCCTGGCGCGGACGGAGGACGGCGGCTGGCTGTATGTGATCTACCAGGAGCTTACCGGTTGGGGACTGCGCCGGTTGTTTGAGATCAGCGACCGGCAGATCGAAATGCTGCCGGTTTATGAGCCGCCGGCCACACCCTCACCGACCGGCACACCCTGAAGCTGTTCAGGTTTGGGCGGCGGCGGCGTGGCTGAGGGCAAAACGTTCGGCTTCTTCAAACGAGTTAAAAACGTGCGTATCGTGGGTCTGCCCTACGCGGCTCATCATCGCCACTGTGCGGGACATCACCGTTGCTAAAGGGGTGGTGGTGGCAATCGCGGCCACCCGCACGTTTGGCACTTCGGCAGCCTTGCTGAAAACCTTGCTGGCGTCCGGCGAGATGAGTGTCATTTCGCGCGCGTCAATCAAAATCACCACCGGCGTGAGGCTGGCCTGCGCGCAGCGCCGCAGCGCCTCCGTCCAAGCTTCTGCGTCGGCGCGTTCGATTTTGCCGATTTCCCTGGCGAAAAAAATGCCGTTTTCAAACCGGATATCGCGGATAGGCATGACGATTTACCCATCACTTTTCTATTACTTTTTACCTTTTACACTATAACAAGTCTGTAACCAGCGCACAATGGGCATTAGGCTTGAGCCATCCGGTAGGCCGCCGCGCATCTTAAGAAAGTAAACCGCGTGCGGTCAGCCGTCCACGTCCAGGCCAGCGGCGCGCGCCCGCGCCAGCACGTTTTCCGCCGCGCGCACCATCGGCATATCCACCATTTTGCCGTCCAGTTCAAAAACGCCTTTTCCGGCGGCCTGGTGGGCGGCGTGGGCCTCCAGCAGGCGCTTCGCCCGCGCGATTTGCTCCGCATCCGGCGTGAAGACGGCCTGGATGGTTTCGACCTGCCGGGGATGAATCGCCAGCTTGCCGGTGTATCCCATCATCAGCGCCCGGCGCGTTTCGGCGCTCAGACCGGCCAAATCGTTCAGGTCTACGAAAGGGCTGTCAACGGCTTGCAGCCCGGCGGCGCGGGCATGGATGACGACGGCGCTGCGGGCATAAAACACTTCCCACCCTTCCGGTGTGCGCGTCGCGCCGATGTCGCCGGCCAGGTCTTCGGCGCCGAAGATGAGCGCGTCCAGGCGCGAGGCGCTTTCGGCGATGTCGCGCAGGTTGGCGACGCCGCGCGCGGTTTCGATAATCGCCAGCAGGCGGATGCTGCCCACCGGCCAGCCGTAGCGCGTTTCGGCAGCCGCCAGGTAGGAGTCCACCATGCGGATTTCGTGCGCCGACTCGACCTTCGGCAGCACGTAACCGTCCGGGCGAGCGGCGACCGTTTCCCCCATGTCCTCTTTCCACAGATGGATGCTGAAGGGGTTGACGCGCACCAGCTTTTCGGCGCGCCCGAAGTCCACTTCGCGCAGGGCGGCGGCAGTGGTGGCGCGCGCCTCCGGCTTGCGGTTGAGCGCCACGCCGTCCTCTAAATCCATGATGATCGAGTCCACCCCCAGGGCTGCGCCTTTTTCGATTTTGCGCCGGTCGTCGCCGGGCATAAAGAGCAGCGCGCGTCGGATTCGCATACAGCCAGAGCCTTTCTCTCGCATCGTGCTGCACTAATCATAACCCGTTTTGAAATCTTTTTCCCAGGCAGCGGCCAGAAACCCCCGGTTTTTCGGGGCGCGGAAATCACATCCAGCCCGCAAAACCGGAAAAGGCATATCAAAAGTGGCGCGCTGCGGGTTTTTTACGGTACAATATCGGTGTAGGGTGAAAAGCCCTTTAAGGGGCGCTCCATCCCTTCGGGGGATTGAAATGACAGTGGGCTTAAGCCCACTGTTCTGCTATCAGATCAATCGGTTTACGGATAGATACTAAACACCCCTATCCTATTAATGAAAACAAATGCAGCTGCGACCGGCGGTATTGGAAGGAGCAGGCCGATCATGACGGTTATTGAATTTCGTGTTGCGCTGACGGTGGAAGATTTCGACCGGCTGATCGCGTTTTACCGCGATGGATTGGGTTTAGAGCCGGGCGACCTGTGGACGGAAAATGGCCGGGGGCAGATTTTTAGCGCCGGTCGCGCCACCCTGGAAGTTCTCGACCCGGAACACGCGGCAGCCGTTGACCGCTTTGAGGCCGGGCAGCGGGTGGCCGGGCAAATCCGGTTTGCGTTTGAAGTCCCCGATGTGGCGGCGGCGGTAGAACGCGCGCTGCAATACGGCGCGGCGCTGGTTCACGAGCCGGTGCTGACGCCCTGGAATCACCTCAATGCGCGCGTGCAGTCGCCGGACGGTTTGCAGATCACGCTGTTCCAGGTGATGCCGTAAAAACGCGCCCCCCAAACGCCAGAGATTGCCAAAAATGTGAACAGGGTTATCATTAGAAAAAAGGTAATTGTTTATTGAAGGGAGCAAACCCGATGGCGCGCCGTTTAATGATCGTTTTTTTCATCGCACTGTTCGCGTTCGCCCTGCTGCCGGTTCAGGCCGGGAGCAGCACGGGCGCGACGTTTAAACTGGATTGCAACGGTTTTACCGGCAGCAGCGGCAGCGTCCGGCTGGATCGAGACAACACCCGCGCCAACCGGGAGGCGTTCATCGTCAGCGCCACCGACGGCGCGGGCAACGTCATCCTGGAGCCGATTCAGGATTCGTTTTTCGTCGGCGGTTCGGTGTCCTGGGCCGGCATCACGCCCGTCAAATGGACGGCCACGCCGCAGTATAACCCGCTGGTGCTGCGGATCGTCAGCCGCGCCGGGAACGGCTTCGCCGAAAGCCTGATCGTGATGGCGTCCGGCGTCTGCCCTGGGCTGCCGGTTTACGGCGCGCTGCCGGAAGGCGTTTTTTACGTGGATGGCGACCTGCTGGTGAGGGGCGCAGGGCTGGTCGGGCTGCCCGCCGGGTCAACCTCCGCGCCCGTGCCGCTGAACGGCACGCCGCCGCGCCCGACCAACCCGCCGGAACTGCTGCAAACCCTGCCGGCGGTGTTTATCGTCAACACCGATAACCTGTCTATCCGCACCGGCGACGGGCCGCTGTACAGCCTGGTGGCGATAGTGGACGGCGGCACGCGGTTGATTCCGCTGGGGCGCAACGAGGATTATACCTGGTGGTACGTGCAGGTCGGGGACATCGTGGGCTGGGCGAAAGCCGAGTTCCTCATCCTGCGCGGGGACGCTACCAATGTGCCGGTCGTGCCGTCACGGGGCGAGTTCTCGCAGCCGCGCGTGTATATTCACGTAGACCAGCCGCTGTATTCGGACAACGACAGCGGGTCGCTGCCGCTCTGCACCATCACGGCCAAACAGGAATATCTGGTGGTGGGGCGGGACAGCGACATCACCTGGTATCAAATCCAGGCCACCTGCGACGGCGTGCCGGTCAACGGCTGGATTCCGGCGGAATTCGCCAGCATCCGCAACCCGTCGGAACAGTTCATCCCGGTCACGACGGGGTAGGGCTTGAAAAGCATACGCTGCTGGCAGGGTGAGTCCTGCCGGCTTTTCCGGGTTTGCCATTTGGCCGCCGGCGGGCTGCTGTTTGCTCTGGCACTGGCCTGCTGGCCGGTTCGGGCGCAGGTGACGCCGCTGGCCGGGCCGCTGGTGGCTTTTACCGACGCGCGCCAGCAGCAGATTTTCCTGTACGATGTGGGCAGCGGGGCACAGCGTGGGCTGGCCTTCGGCGCGGGCTGGCTGAACGTGTGGGGGTTTTCGCCGGACGGCTGCCGCGTGCTGTTCACCCAGGGCGACGGGCTGGCGCGGCTGTACAGCGCCCGGTTGGACGGCAGCGACCAACGCGACTTGGTGCATTACGACGGCGCGCCCGCCGGGACGTGGGGCGTCTGGTCGCCGCGCTGGTCGCCGGACGGGGCGCGCATCGCCTTTGTGCTGATCGAAGGCGCGCCGGACGCCAGCGGCGTGCGCGATCACCGCATCGCCTGGGTGGGCGCGCAGGGCGGCGCGCCGGAGTTTTACAGCATCACCGGCGACGAACACGAGCCGGAATGGTCGCCGGATGGCCGCTGGCTGGCCTACATTTCCTACACCGAGCGCGTGCCGGGCGCGGACATTTATTCCACCGCCGCACCCACGCCGGAAGGCCAGACCACGCCGCTGCTGCGCGAAGCCGATGTATGGGTGGTCAGCGCCGACGGCCAGACCAAATACGCGCTGACGAATTTTCCGGTCGGCAGCGCCCGCGCCCCGCGCTGGAGTCCCGACGGCGAGCTGGTGAGTTTCATCTACTCGCCCAGCCCCGGCAACGACCTGTTCTGGATGATCGCCAGCCAGCCGGGCGCGATTCCGACCCAGTTGAATTTTAAGTGGAGTTTGATTCTGGACACGACCTGGCTGCCGGACGGCTCGGCCATCCTGGGCGCGGTGCGGGACTGGCGCGAGGACGTGCCGGATAATCGGCTGTGGACGATTCCGCTGGTGGGCAACGGCGACACTGGCTCGGCGCTTTATCTGGGCAGTCCTGATCTGATTTATGCCGATTATCCGCGCTTCAGCCCGGACGGGCGCTGGCTGGCGCTGCGTTCGGAATATACGCCGGCGCTGGTGGATGTGGCCGCCGGGACGTTCGTGCTGCTAGACGCGCCGCCCGGCAATACGCCGCCGGTGTGGTCGCCGCCGGGTTTCGCGGGGGAAGCGGCCTGCGGGTATTAACCCTCCTGCGGCAGCGCCTCTGCCAGCCGTTCGTTGATTTTTTTGACCTGGTGCGTTACCCCCAGCGCCTCAAAAATGCCGCGCGCATCCTGGAAATAAACGGCGGCCTGCGCCGGCTGCCCCAGCGCCAGATAATCCAGCCCCAGGTCGAACAGCATGTATCCTTCGCCGCGTTTGTCGTCCATCTGGCGGCAGACTTCCAGGGCTTCCTCGTGGTGGGCGACCGCCGCCTCAAGCTGTCGCCGGTCGCGGCAGGCATCACCCAGCCGCCCCAGGTTGATGGCCTCGCCGCGTTTGTCGCCGGTTTCGCGGGCAATGGCTAGGGCCTGTTCCAGATGATCTACAGCCGGCGCATACTGCCGCTGCTCGCGGTAAGCATCGCCCAGCCGCCCCAGGTTGATAGCCTCGCCGCGTTTGTCACCGGTTTCGCGGGCAATTTTAAGCGCCTGCCGGTAAAAAACGGCGGCCTCGTCCAGACGCCCCATGTCGCGCAGCGTATCACCCAGGTTGCCCAGGTTGATGCCCTCGCCCCGCACGTCACCGCGTTTGCGCGCCGTCATCAACGCCTGTTCCAGATACGCGCGCGCCTGTGGTGTCTGGCCGATTTGCCGGTAGGCGATGCCCAGGTTCGCCAGATTGATGCTCTCGGCGCGTTCGTCGCCCACCTGCCGGGCGATGGCTAGAGCCTGTTCCAGATGGTCAATGGCCGGCTGCCCCTGGCCCAACAGCCGGTAGGCGATGCCCAGCCGCCCCAGCGTGATGCCCTCGCCAGCGGTATCGTTCAGGTCGCGGTACAGCTTAAGCGCCTGCCGGTAATACTTCATGCCGGTTTTGACCTGCCCCATGTCTCGGTAGGCGCTGCCCAGGTGTCCCAGATAAACCGCCTGGCGGCGCGGGTCGCCGGTTTGCTGTGCGGCATTAACCGCCTGCGCCAGCAGCGACGACGCCAGCCCGGCGTAACCGCCCAGGTGCAGGAATCCTTCGCGGCCATCCAGGTCGCGGTACAGCCAGTCGGCAAAACACATCACGTTGGCGTAACGTTCGGCGGTCATGGCCCAGTTCACTGCCCCCAGGAAGTTATCCAGTTCGGAGCGCAGCGCCGCGAAATGCCCCGGCTGCGGGTCGCGGCGGCATTCCAGGTAAGCCAGGCAGCAGTCGAGCGCCCGGCGGCGCTGGTCGTCAGTGGCGTGGGCTTTGGCATAGCTGTAGGCCAGGTCATGAATGCGGTACTCGACGGCGTATTCGGCGGTTTCGGCGCTGCGTTCGGCCAGCCCGCGCCGCTGAAGGCGGTTGAGCGCGTCCTCGATGGCTGCGCCATCCCGCTTCAGGTACAGCGACAGCATCTCCGGCGTCAGGCTGGAGGTGAAAAACGCGCCGAAGGCCAGGAACAAACCCTGCGCTTCGCTGTCCAGCGTATACAGGCTGGCCGTCAGCAGGTCTTCGACGCTGCGGCGGCCTTCGTCTGCTGCCCCATCCGGCGCGGCCAGTTTGTACGGTGCGGCCTCGACACGCTTCAACAGTTCGCCCGGCGTTAGTTCGTCCAGCGCCATCGTCAGCCCGGCCAGCCGGACGGCGAAGGCATGGTCGCCCAGTTTGTCGCACAGCGCGTCGGCCTGGGCGTCGTCGGCCCATTCCGACTGGCCGTAATGGCTCAACAGTTCCAGCGCCGCCGCCCGCGTCAGGCGGCCCACGTCCACCCGCGTCAGGCCGGAATACCGCTGCCGCGACGTGACCAGCACCGGCGTGCCGCCGGGAAAAGCGTTCACGTTCAGCAGCTGGTTGAGCGAGCGCCCGTTCCACACATCGTCCAGTACCACCAGGCGCACGTCGTTCTGCGCCAGCAGCAGGCGCACCACCCGCGCTTTGGCGGAAGCGCCGATCTCTTTGGCAAGCGTCTGCTCGGCGTTAAAAGGCCGCGCCAGCGCCGCCAGCAGGTCGTCGCGGTCTTCCGTCCCGGCGCGCAGCCACAGCACCGTTCCCTTGCCCGCTGCGATGCGCCCCGCCGCCACCGCCGCCGCCAGCGCCGTTTTGCCCGTGCCGCCGAAGCCCTGAAGCAGCACCCGTTTGCCTTTGTCCAGCAGGCCGTTGATTTCGTTCATCAGCTCGCCGCGCCCGACCAGGCGCTCCGGCTGTTCCGGCACATCGTCGGGCAGGGTTGCCAGGATGGCGTCCAGTTCGCCGCTGCGCGCCGCGCGCCATTCCTGCCACTCCACCAATGCCTGAATCAGCTTGCGCTGGAAGTCTTCAACGGTGGTGAACAACGACCGGATCACCGACTGTTCGATTTTGGCCTTAAACGCCTTCAGCGGCGCGGCCTGGTCGCGGTCGTAGGCCGCCTCCGGCCAGGTATAAGCCGGGTCTACCAGAAAACACAGCCGTTCCAACCCGCGCTCGCCGGCATAATCGAACTCGATTTCGGTCACGCTGCGGTCGTAACCGGCTTCGATGTAACCGTAGCGGTGGGCGATGATGCCGACGTACAGATCGGCTTCCTTGAGCTTACGTTTGCTGCCCTCGGTCGCGCCGACGCCCATCGCCTCGAAGTTTTCCATTGCAATCGGCAAAAAGCCCAGGTTGCGGCAGGCTTCGATAGCCGCCTCGCGGTAGGGCTTCAAATCCAGGCTGGTGCTGCTAATAAAAACGCTCTTGGTCATGGCGAATCTCGATTATCGTCAGGGCGCGGCACACCCCGACAGGCTTTCTGCTATCTTACGCCAGGCTGGGGGAAGCAACAAGTTAATGAATAAACGGAAAAGATAAGCCTGATAGACACTCAGAGCGTGTTCTGCACTTTTGCGCTGTCAGTTTGCCCTCCCCCTCGTTCCCCCTCTCCCGGTGCCGTCCGACGGATTTATCCACAGCCCAGGTTCTAAAATTCTGCGCTCACGGCGTCAGCGCCGGGATAATCCAGCGCCACAGCAGGTACAGGTCAAGCGGCGCGAAGGCCAGAAATGGCAAAATTGTGATGTAAGCCATATACGGGTGGGCGCTGCGAACGCGCGCGAAAATCGCCTGCCGCCAGGCATCCACGCCCAGCGCCAGCGCCAGCGCCAGCGGGACGAGGGCGGGGTACAGGTAGCGCCCCTGGTACTGCACGAAGGATGTGTTGTAGTACAAGTAGGCCAGCAGCGCCAGCGCCGCCGTCAGCGCCAGCACGAGATAGGCGGCGGCGCGCCAGGTTGGCCCACCGGCAGGCTGCGCGCGCCGGGCGTTCCGCCGGGCAGAAACCGCCGCCAGAACCCACCCGCTGCCCGCCAGCGCCAGCAGCGCCAGAATCAGCCCGTAAATCCAGCCCGGCATGGGTGCGGCCATCCAGCCGAACTGCCCCCAGAAGCTCGTAAAAGTCGTGCGGAGCGCCTGCCCCAGATAGGCGCTCAGGCCGATGTCGGCGATCAGGTCGGCGGTGCGAAGCTGCTCCGCCACCACTAGATCGTGCCGCCCCAGGCCGAACACGTCCGGGAAGCCGTACACGCCGATATTCCGCAGCGCCCACAGCCCGCCCAGGGCGATGACCGGCAGCGCGAAAACGGCCCAACCGCGCAGCAGCGGCAGCAGCGGTCGGAGGCGGTTTTTCAGCGTCCCCGGCAGCGCGCGCCGGGCCGTCGCGGTGACGGCTTGCCCCAGCGCCGTATCGCGGTATCGCCACACCGCCAGCGCCCCTCGGCGGGCGACCTGCGCCGGTATACGAACCTCAAGCGCCGCTTTCCGGCTGCGGCGGTCAAGCCGCCATTTGAGCAAAATCGCCGCCGGCACGATTCCAACCAGCGGCAGCGTGCTGACTTTCGTCACCAGTCCCAGCCCGACCAGCAGCCCCAGACTCCAGGGGCGGATAAACAGGCGGCGTTTTTCCGGGTGTTTGAGCCAGTTGTAACCCCAGTACACGGCGGCGGCCAGCATCCCCACCGCCGCCGCCATCGCCAGCAGGTTCGCGCCGGTTGCGCCGTCCCGCGCCGGGTCGTAGATCATCGCGCCCAGGATGGCGACCGCCGCCCAGACCGCCAGCATCAGCGCGGCGCTTATCACCGGGTACAGGATATAGGAAGGCCGGTCTTGCAGATAGTAGATGATGGCCGCCAGCGTCAGCCCGGCGATCAGTTCCGCCAGGCCGTCGTTATTGACCGAGGCCAGCATGTGAACGTGCTGCGGCAGAAAAGCGACCAGCGCCGCCATCGCCAGCGCCACCTGCGGGCGTTCTGGCAGCAGCAGCCAGCCCACGCCGAAGGCGCACAGCACCACGCCCGCGCCGATCAAAACCGAAAACAGGCGCATCTGCACCAGCAGCGCGCGTTCCGGCTGCGGCGTCCAGGCGCGCGCCAGCAGGTAATACAGCGGCGGCTGGTGGTCTTCGTACTGGAGCGTTTCCAGGCCGGACAGCAGCGCGGGGGCAAAACGGGCAGACATCAGTTCTTCCTGGTAGGCCTGCTGCCAATCCCCGATTTCAATGACCGGGCAGCAGCCGCCGCGCGCCGCGATCTGCCGGACATAGTTATAATGCGCCGGTTCGTCCGGCGACTGCCAGGGCGGGGTAAACACTCCGTATAACCCGCCGACGGCCAGATAAACGACCACGAGCAGCGCCAGCAGCAGGCGCGGCGCGTTCATTTTCCGGCTGCGGATGCCGGCGCGTGTGGTATGGGTGGTTGTTTTGCTCACGGGCTTCCTTCTATTCGGCTTTCGTATCAGGCGCGCATCACGCCGCAGGCCGGCGCGTCCCAGTCCAGGCCTTGATGTTCGGCCAGCAGGACATCAATCGCGGCGGCGATTTCCGGCGGGTAGGGCGCGGTGCGGCGAGCAGATAGATCGGCATACGAATTGACGCACTCGAAAATGGACGCCAGCAGACCGCGCGTTTCGTTGACCATAAACAACAGGTAGTGCAGGCGTTTGGCGCTGCGACCCACCAGCCGCGCGCGAATCGAGAGCGTATCGCCGATGCGAACTTCGTTCAAGTAGTGAATGTGATGTTCCAGGTCGAAGCCGCCGGCCTGATTCTGGCGGTAAAATTCCAGCGTCAGCCCCAGGCGGTCGAACAGCGGGATGCCGGCTTCATCGTACAGCGCCAGATACCAGCGCATATTCATATGCCCCATTGCGTCCCGGTAATCTTCCGGCACGACGAAGCGGTACACTTCCGGCAGCGCGGTGATTTTTTCCAGCGGAATGGCGGGTGGTTTCACGGTGTTCCCTCGCATTTTTGCCAGCCGCCGCCGATTGTAACACGCCCGCGCGGACTCCGGTCGGCGCGCGTGGCGCAAACGTAGGCCAGGCGGCGCGGGGGCGTCTATCGCGCCCTCCGGCGGCTGTGTTTATAATAAATGCAAATTAAGCTGTTCGGGGAAAAGGGGGCGCATGTTCCGGCAACTGGTGTTCGTTCTGCTGGCGCTGCTGCTGGCCGCCTGTAACCTATCCGTTCCGCAGGCGACGCCAACCGTCGCCCCTACGCGCACGCCCAGCCCCACGCCGCCAATCACCGACACCCCGATACCGACCCTGGTGGCGCTGGCCGCGACGGACACCGCGACACCGACCGACCAGCCGACGGCCACGCCCACCGCGACCGACACGCCCACACCAACGGCGACCGACCAGCCGACGGCCACGCTTACGTTTACACCATCGCCCACCGATACGCCGACGGCCACGCCCACCGCGACCGACACGCCCACACCAACGGCGACCGACCAGCCAACGGCCACGCCCACCGATACGCCGACGGCGACCGACACGCCTGCGCCGACGGCGACCGATACGCCCGTACCGTCGCCAACGCCGATTCCGCTGATTCCGACCGACACGCCGACGGCTACGCTCACCCCGACCGATACACCGACCGGCACGTTCACGCCGACCATCACGCCCACGCCCACCGCCAGCGATACGGCCACGCTGCCGCCTCTGCCGACGCTCACGCCGCCCCCCACGCTGACGGCCACGCGCACACTGTCGCCGGCGGAACTGACGCTGCTGTTCCAGCCTACTCCCAGCCCCACGCGCACACTGTCCCCGGCGGAACTGACGGTATTTTTCGCGCCGTCGCCCACACCGGGGCCAACCCTGCCCGCCACGCCGACTTTCGTCACGGCGGAGGCCGCGCTGACCGATACGCCCGCCGCCACGCCGTCCCCGGCGGAGGCTTCGCCCCAGGCCGGTCCGCCCACCTTCACCGCCACGCCGCAGCCGACCGTCGCTCTGCGCGTGACGCTGGCGCCCACGCTGCCCGCGCCGCCGGTCGTGCCGACTTTTATCCCGGCCAACCCGCAAACGCGCGCTTTTGCCCTCAGCGCGGGGGGCGGGGCTGCCGGTTTTAACCTGCCGCACAATGACCCGGCGCTGTTCGCCCGCAACCCGGTTGATCCCAACCTGTACGCCAGCACTGATACGGCGGGCAACTTGTACCTGACCGGGACGATCAACTACCGGCCCGATACGTCGCCTTTCTCACAGTTCATCGCCCAATCGCGGGACGAAAATAACGCCTACGTGTCAGCCATCAACTGGTCGCCGGATGGCCGCTATCTGGCCTTCATCACCGCCGGGCGCAAGCTGGCCGACGACGGCGTGTGGTACTTCGAGCCGGGGCAGTTCCCCCCGCTGCACCTGCTGGTGGACTGCCCGACGCCCGGTTTCCCCGGCTGTCTGATCGTTAGCAACCCTACCGACCCCGACCTGTGGGAAAGCCGCGCCGTGTACTGGTCGCCGGCCAGCGATGCACTGCTGGTGAGCCTGTTTCTGCCGGGCGAAAACCGGACGGCGCTCATCGTGCTGCCCGTCACGCGGGATGAACGCGCCCGCGACTGGCGTCCCCCCGTCCTGCGCTACCAGTACGGCGCGTGGTCGCGGGACGGCGGGCGCATCCTGGTCAGCGGCGCCGCGCCGGATGGCCGCGTCTACGTCAGCTGGCTCAACCGGGACGGCAGTTTTTCCGAAATGGTCTATGACGCCGAAGCGAACGGCCTGTGGATGGGTTTCGCCAGCTCGGCGGCGGACGGGCGCATTTATGCCCTGGGTGCGCCCGGCGACCGGAACGGCCCACGCGAGCCGCTGCGAATCTACGACCAGGCCGGGCGGGCGCTCACGCCGCCTGTAGGGACGGGTTTCCCGGAGCGCGTCGAGTGGAGTCCCGATGGCCGCGCCGTTTTCATCCAGACCGGCGGGCGGCAGTACATCGCGGACATCAACGGTGGACTGCGCGACATCACCGGGCAGGTGGCCGGGGCGCGCGCCATCAACTGGGTGGCCGGCGATCTGCCGCCCAGCGAGGAAACACCGCCCTCATCCGGCATCCCGTCGGGCGTGGTGGCCGGCAGCGCCTACCAGCCGGGGCAGCAGCTTCGTATTTATGCGCTGGAGCTGAACATCCGCACCGGCCCCGGCACGACCTTCGGCATCGCCCGCGCCGCGCTGCGTTCCGGCGAATATATCGCCATCCTGGCCGGCCCCGTCACCACGCCGGATAACCTGGTCTGGTGGCAGGTGCAGACGGCGGACGGCGTGATCGGCTGGATTGCCGGCCAGATCAACGGCGAGTCCACGCTGGGGCCGTAAAAGTTGGTGTATGGTTTGATAATCTGTGTTAAAATGGTGAGGTTCGGGCTGCAAAAGGGGTGAAGGATGTCCAACAAACCCACAAGACCACGCCACACCGGGTCAGAAACCGGTATGATGCGCCGGGTAGACGGAGAGCCGGAGGTGGCGCACGAGCCGCCGCAGCCGCCCACGCTGCCGGAACTGGAAGATGACACCTCCGGCATCACCGGCACGATTCCCCTGTACGCCGAAGGCGAGGACGAGGCCAAACACGCCGATGACTCCGCCACCGAAGACCAGCGCCCGCGCCAACAACACTCGCGCCGGCGTTAGGCGCTGCCGAACACTGTCGCCAGATCAACCGTTTTGCCGCCCAATGCCGCCGAAACGTCCGGCCTGCCAGCGGTAAACTTCGATATAAGCTTCGTGAGGGTCTACCATCCAGTATTCCCCGATGCCGTATCGTTCGTACAGGTCGAACTTCTGAATTTTGTCCTGGCTCACCGTCCCCGGCGAGAAGATTTCCACGATCAAATCCGGCGGCCCTTCCAGCCGTTTGTCTCCAATTTTGCACCGACTGTCTTCCGCCACCCAGATGATATCCGGCTGCGGGATGTTTTCGGCATCAAGATAAACGTCCATCGGCGCGCTGAAGATTTCGCCGTTGGGAATCAGATCTTCCAGCAGGCGGCACAGGCGGCGGCTGACGCGCTGGTGCTGGGGCGCAGGTGACCGACTCACGATTAATTCCCCCTGGATGAGTTCGGTCGACTGGTTTGTCTCCGGCAGTTGGTCGAACTCGGCTGCCTTTAAACGGCTTTTTTCTAATCCGGCCATGTGTTTCCTCACATCAACCTTCTACACCCATCATGCCACAGAATCGGGCGCGTCGAAATAGCCCCGGATGGCGCGCGGCGCGAAGATGCCCCGGTCGGTGCAGATGGCGCTGATGAGATGCGGCGGCGTCACGTCGAAAGCCGGGTAATAACCGCCGATGCCGCGCACCGCCGTCCGCACCGTGCCGGTTTCGCCGCGCGCGTGGAACACTTCCTCCGGGTCGCGCTCCTCGATGGGGATGTCCGCGCCGGTGGCAGTGGAGGGGTCGGGGCCGTCGTAACCCAGCACGTAAAACGGCAGGCCGAAGTGATGGGCGGCGATGGCGTGCGCCAGCGTGCCGATTTTGTTGGTGATATGCCCGTCCATCGTGATGCGATCTGCCGCGCAGATGAACTTGTTCAGTTGGCCGACGCTCATCAGATGGGCGGCCATGCCGTCGGTGATGAGCTTGAAGGGGATGTCCATCTCGCGGGCGCTGGCGGCGGTCAGCCGCGCGCCCTGGAAGTACGGGCGCGTTTCGCAGCCGACCAGCGTTACGTTTTTGCCCTGCTGCCGCGCCGTCCACAGCATCCAGCACAAAGCCGCCCCGGCGAAACAGTGGGTCAAAATCTGGTCGCCATCTTCGACCAGCCGGGCGGCGTGCTGCCCGCACCGCCGGCTGACGGCATTGCCGCGTTCGATCTCGGCGTTCACCGTCTCCAGCGCGGCGCGGAAGGGGTCGCCGTCGGCGTCCAGGGCTTGCAAGGCGGCCTCCAGCGCCAGCGGCACGATCTGTTTCAGGTCATCGGCGGTCGGGCGGGTGGCGAGCAGCCGCGCCGCTGCCGTTTGCAGGTGTTCGCGCTGCCGAGCAGCCGGGGTGTCCTGATCGCGGGCGGCCATCGCCAGCCCCAGGCCGGCCACATACGCCAGCGGCGGTCCGCCCTGTACGGTCATGTTTGTGATCGCTTCGGCCACCTCCTCGGTCGTTCGCAGGGTGACATATTCGGTCTGGAAGGGGTACTTGCGCCGGTCGAGGACGATCACGGCGCGCGCGTCCTCGTCATAGCGCAGCGTCTTAAAACGGTCGGCCAGCAGTGCGGGCGGGGTATCGAGAGCAGATAGTTCCATAGGTTAAAGTTCCAAGTCCTGAGTAGGGGCGCACGGCGGTGCGCCCATGAGTTTAAAGTTCTGAGTAGGGGCGCACGGCGGTGCGCCCATGAGTTTAAAGTTCCGAGTAGGGGCGCGCGGCGCAGCCGCCCGATTTTTCGCTGCATTCACCCTTCTGCCCGGCGGGCGGCGGCCCGCAGGTTATCCAGCGATCCCCCGCGCAGCACGCGCCAGGCGAAGGCCGGGCGGAACAGCGCCTCCGGCGGCTGGAGCAGGTTGGTCACTTCCAGGAAAGCGCGTGCCATCCCGGTATCCCCGGCCAGCAGCACCTGGAAACGGTCTACGTAACGCTGCACCAGCCGGGAAGGCAGGTCTGGACGCCCGCCCTCGGTGGCCGGGTAGCGGAAATCCTCGCCGGTCGCCATCAGCCAGGCGGCGCGCACCACCGCCGGCATCTTTTTCTGGAAGCGCCGCCCCACGCCCGGCAGGCCGCCTTCACGCAGGCAGCCTTCCAGCATCTCCACCTGCATCGCGCCGACCGTCATACCCTGGCCGTAAATGGGATTGAAGCCGCAGGCGGCATCGCCCAGAACGGCGAACCCCTCCGGCCAGCGAGACAGGCGCTCGTAGTGCCGCCAGCGGTTTTCGGTGCGCTGATAGCCGTAAATTTCGCCCAGCGGCCTGGCCTGCCGGATGGCCTCGTACAGCTCTGGGACGGGCAGGCTGCGGGCGAAGTCCATAAAACCGGCCTCGTCGGTGGGCGGGTAATCGCGGTTCGCGCCCGCCAGCGTCACCACCCAGCGCCCATCCTCCACTTCCCACAGCCCGCCGCCGCGTGCGTTATACGGCGGCAGGCTGGCGATCAGCAGGTCTTTCCAGAAAACATCAAAACCGGCGGGTTTTTCGTACCAGCGGGACGCGTATCCCAGGAAGGCATTGATGACGGTTTCCTGCGGCGTGTCGTAACCGAGCGATTGCAGCCATTCTGGGGCGCGGGACGCGCGCCCGCTGGCATCCACCACCAGCGCGGCATCGAGCGTTTGCGTTTCGGCGCTGCCGCCGCGCGCCTGCATCGTGATGCCGGTCACGCGCGCGCCGTCCGGGCTGGCGATCAGGGCGTCCACCTGCCAGCCTTCCAGGATGCGGACGCGCCCATCGGCCAGCAGGCGGGCGCGGACGGCATGTTCCAGCAGCGCCCGGCTGACTGAGCGGGTGAAGATGCCGCTGTGAAAACGCGGCGCCCAGCCGCCCCGCGTGTAGACGGCGGTGTCGTGGCCGAGTTCAACGCGGGGCGCGCCGGCGGCATCCAGCTCGGCGTCTATGCCAGGGAACAGGCGCTGTATGATGTGGCTGCCGCGCGCCAGCAGCACATGCAGATGGCGCGCCTGGGGAACGCCGGCGCGCGGCTGTGGCCCGGCGGGGAAACGGTCGCGTTCGATGATCGTGACCTGCTCAAAATAATCGGTTAGGACGCGGGCGGCCATCAAGCCGACCAGGCTGCCGCCGATCACAACGGCATAACGATTGGACATAACCCCTTTCCTCGATTATCACCAGTTAAGGACCGGCGGCTGAACACGCTGTCCGGCAAGTTCCTGTTCGTACCATCGGAATCTCATCCCGCTGCGCAGCGCGCGACTCCTCTCCATGCGGAGCGAAGCGGAGGTGAGGCCGGATGCGCGTCTCTGCTAACAACTAAGGACCACCGGCTAGCACATGAACCACCCTAATCTGCATACTGCCAGTGAGCTTAAACTGACAGCAGGCTTCAACCCGTTGCCAGCAGGTTTAAACTGACAGTGGGCTTCAGCCCACTGTTGAAGGTAGGCATTCCCCTCTTGTTGATGTATTAGAGACGATCTCACGCCTCAACGATGGTGACGGACTCAATCCGGTCGCCCTGTTCAACGGCGTTGACCACCTTCATGCCGTCGCCGGTCACTTTGCCGAAAACGGCGTGTTTGCCGTCCAGCCAGGGCGTTTCCACATGCGTGATGAAAAACTGCGAGCCGTTGGTGTTCGGGCCGGCGTTCGCCATGCTCAGGACGCCGGGGCCGTCGTGTTTTAGCTGTAAAGCGGAAGGCTCATCATTCCATTTGTAGCCGGGGCCGCCGCGCCCGCTGCCTTCCGGGCAGCCGCCCTGAATCATAAAGGGCGGGCTTTTGATGACGCGATGAAAATTCAAACCATCGTAAAACCCGGCGCGCGCCAGGAAAACGAAATTGTTGACGGTGATGGGCGCTTCTTTGGCGTGCAGTTTGATGTCGAACTCGCCCCGGCTGGTTTTAAAGTGCGCGGTGTAGCTTTTGTTGGGGTCAATCGTCATAGCCGGAGGGCTGTTGTAAGTCTGGCGAGGCATGATTTATCCTTTCCAATAGTGAACCCGAAATCGGAACTATCCAGTTTAGCAGAAAAGGCGCTTCCTGGCCGCGCCAAACCGAATTTAGAAGATTATCACGAAGCTGTAACCTGGCCTGCGCCGCCGATCTGTTGTATGCTTCGTTATATCGGGGCTATATATCAACGTGCTGTCAAGGAAAGGAGGCGCGGGTGCGGGTAAGAATTTTACGAATTTTTGGTTATAATCTTCTCGCTTTAT
>JAPKMO010000083.1 GCA_026645945.1 Anaerolineae bacterium | reverse complement strand
CTTTTGCCCTCATTCCCCGGCTCCTTCTCCCTCATGGAGAAGGGGAGAAGGGGCCGCTTAAGCTCCTCTCCTTCAGAGAGCGGGCGAGCCGAACGGGGACGCATATCCCCTGAGCGCGAGTGGGGTGAGGGCTTTTCAAATGGTTTCTGACAGTGGGCTTAAGCCCACTGTCTGTCGGAGGCAGGCATTCTTATCTTGTTGATGCACTGGAGACTGAAGACCGGCGACTTATTTAACAACGGCTGCGAGGTAATAGGCCGCCGCGCTTTCGGGCGAACGGCGGTCGAGGCCAGCGGCCCGGATGGCTGCCCGCGTCTGCGCCACGAGTAGGGATAACGCGCGTGGACGGGCTGAGGCAGGGGTGAGGGCTAATGCAGTCTTTAGTCAATAGTCGTTAGCCAGAAGGCAAACCGGAATAATCTGTTGTGGTGTTTTCAGAACCATCATCAGCCAGATCGCCGACCACAAGAGTTAATCCCGATGGTCTGAAACTGCGCTAAGGACTAAAGACTGGCGACTAACGACTGGAGAAAACACACATGAACTATGCCGTGAAAATGCTGGATGCCGCCGGGGGGCGCGTGGGCGGCTACCTGGTGGTATGGGGCAGCCCGGCGCAGCGCGACCTGGACGGCGAATACTTCACGCCGGAAACCGACCTGGGGCTGGAGTGGTACGAGCGCCGCCCGGTGCTTTACCATCACGGGCTGGATGGCGAGCTGGGGCCGGCGGTGATCGGTGTGATCGAGACGCTGAAGGCCGACCAGACCGGGCTGTGGGCAGAAGCGCAGCTAGACCTGCGCCGCCGGTACGTGCGGGCGGTGCAGCGGCTGGTGGAACAGGGGCAGCTGAACTGGTCGTCCGGCAGCCTGCCGCATCTGGTGGAGGTGGCGGCGGACGGGCGCATCAAACGGTGGCCGATTGTGGAGGGCAGCCTGACGCCCGCCCCTGCCGAGCCGCGCCGGACGGACGCGCGCACGATCAAAAGCGCGTATGAGGCCGCAGGCCTCCGTTCCGAGCTGCGCGTGCTGAGTGCCGAGTTGAAAGACACAACAGAGGAAAACATGCAGGACGAAATGGACATCATGCAGGTTGAGGACGAACGTCCGGCGCGCAAACGGCTGCCGGTCGCCAGCGCCGACGAGGCGTTGAAGGCGCGCATCCAGGTAGGCAGCCCGTTCGACCGGCTGGAAGCGATGGATTTGCTGCACGGGTATATGATGCTGCGCTCCGCCAAGAGCTTTCATGGCGTGAGCGAACCGTTTGCCAACGCGCTGGCGCACAAGGTCAGCCGGGCGGGGTTGAGCGCGATCAAAGCCAACGAACTGAGCCACAGCACGCAGACCGGCTTCGGGGACGAGTGGGTTCCCGACCTGTGGAGCGCGCAAATCTGGCAGAAGGCGCGGCTGGAAAACGTGATTCTGCCGCTGTTCCGGGCGCTGGAAATGCCGTCCAACCCGTTTGAAGTGCCAGTGGAGGGGGCGGATCCGTCGGTGTATTACGTGCCGGAGACGACCGACGAAGATCACCTGACGCTGGGCAGCGGCAACACGATACCGGACAGCAAAATCGGGTCGGGCAAGGTGCAGCTAACGGCCAAAAAGCTGGCGCTGCGGGTGGGCTTCAGCGCTGAACTGGTGGAGGACGCCATCGTGCCGGTGCTGAACATCTACCGCGAACAGGCCATGCGTGCCATCGCGGACAGCATTGATTACGTACTGCTGAACGGCGACACGGAAACGGGCGCAACGGGCAACATCAACAGCGACGCCGCCGCGCCGGCGGCCAACGCGCGCTACCTGGCCTTCAACGGCCTGCGTAAGCTGGCGCTGGCGAACACCGCCAACAAGGCCGACGCCGGGAACGCCGCGCCGGACTTGAGCAAACTGCGGACGGCACGTTTTAAGCTGCCGGCGCGTTACAGCGCGCGGCCTGCCGACCTGGCCTGGATTGTGGACGGCGGGACGTATGCCAAATTCCTGGCGATGGAGCAGTTTTTGACGATGGACAAAGCCGGGCCGCTGGCGACGGCCATGACCGGGCAGATTGGGCTGGTGGACGGCGCGCCGGCGCTGGTGAGCGCGGAAATGTCGCTGACGGAAGCCGACGGTAAGGTGGGCAGCGGCACAAACGACCGGGGGACGGCACTGTGCGTGTACCGTCCGGGCTGGTTTGTGGGCTACCGCCGGCGCATCGCGGTGAGTGTGGATTACCTGCCCTATACCGACAGCTACCAACTGACGGCGACGGTGCGGCTGGCGTTCGCGCCGTTCGATAATGCGGCGGCGAGCGTGTTGTTCAACATCGCGGTTTGACCCCCTCTCCCAACCCTCTCCCCCGAATTCAGGGGAGAGGGCTTTCAGAAGAACTCAACGCAAAGGCGCGAAGGGGCGAAGGCGCAGAGGGGTATTGCAGGGGCGCGCCGGGGTGCGCGCCCACAACAAAAGGCAAAAAAGCGTAACGCGAAGGGGCAAAGGCGCAGAGGGGGATCGCAGGGGCGCGCCGGTGCGGGACAAATTGGCGGGGTGCGTTACAATAAAAAACCTGACCGGGTTATTGACAGTTTGGGCGCGCAATGGCTTATGTTCTGACCAATGCCGAAAAGCTCCGGCGGCTGCACTGGAATACGGCGCTGAACGCGGCGAACAGTGTGTTCGCGCAGCTTACGTACTTCGGGCCGGCGTTCGTGCTGTTTTTAAACGCGCTGGGCTTCAGCAATACGCAGATCGGGTTTTTGCTGTCGCTGCTGCCGTTCACGGGCGTGGTGGCGCTGGTGATCGCGCCGCTGGTGGCGCGGGTAGGTTATAAACGCACGTTTTTAACCTTTTATGGAACGCGCAAGTTGGTGACGGCCGGGCTGCTGCTGGCGCCCTGGGTGCTGGCGGAAGGTGGGAGCGAGGCGCTGCTGATATACGTGACGGCCATCGTGGGCGCTTTTGCGCTGTGCCGGGCGGTGGCGGAAACGGCCATGTACCCCTGGGCGCAGGAATTCATCCCGAACACGATTCGCGGGCGCTACACGGCGGTGAACGACGTGGTAGCGCGGCTGACGGGCATCGCGTCTATGGCGTTCGCCAGCTACGTGCTGGGGCTGTCCGCCGGGCTGGATCGTTTTATGCTGCTGTTCGGCGTGGCGGTGGCGTTCGGCGTGGCGGCGGTATGGACGGCCACCCACATCCCCGGCGGCGCGCCGATCCGCAAGCAGCAGGCCGGACGGATTTCGCACCGGCATCTGGCGCGGGTGCTGCGCGACCGGAACTTTTTGCTGTACATGGCCGGGTTAGGCGTGCTGACCATTGGCACGACGCCGATGGCGTCCTTTCTGCCGCTGTATATGGAGCGGGAAATCGGCCTGGACGAAAGCCAGGTGGTGCTGCTGCAAGTGGCGGCGCTGGTGGGCGGGCTGCTGACGACATATCTGGTCGGCTGGGCGTCCGACCGCTACGGCAGCAAGCCGGTGATGCTGTCGGGGCTGTATGTCAAGGTGGCGCTGCCGCTGGCGTGGCTGCTGATGCCGCGCCTGTCCGAGGCCAGCCTGCCGGCGGCGTTGGGGATTTCGCTGGTGAACGGCAGCGCCGATATTGCCTGGGCCATTGGCTCGGCGCGGCTGCTGTA
Organism: Anaerolineae bacterium; assembly: GCA_026645945.1. Classification (GTDB taxonomy): domain Bacteria; phylum Chloroflexota; class Anaerolineae; order Aggregatilineales; family Phototrophicaceae; genus CFX2. The sequence goes on along the minus strand of JAPKMO010000083.1, from coordinate 17,157 downwards.
TGTGCGGGTCGTGCCGCCGGAAAAACGCTCGGAATATATGGCGGTATATTACGCGGCCATCGGTCTGATCGGCGGGCTGAGCCAGGTGGTGGGCGGGCGGGTGCTGGATTTCACCGCCGGGCTGTCCGGCTCGCTGCTGATTTTCACGCTCGACCCGTTTTTCCCGCTGTTCGCCGCCGGAATCGTGCTGACCGCCGCCAGTATCGTTCTGCTCAACCGCGTGCAGGCCGACAGCCCGATGAGTTTAAGCGAGTTCGCCGGGCTGTTCGTGCATGGCAACCCGGTGCTGGCGCTGGAGTCGCTGCTGCGGTACTACCGGGCGCGGGACGAACGCTCGACGGTGGTGATGACCGAACGCCTGGGACAGACCAAAAGCCCGCTGACGGTGGATGAACTGCTGGAGGCGTTAAAAGACCCGCGTTTTAACGTGCGTTTTGAGGCGGTTATTTCGATTGCGCGCATGGACAGCGACCCCCGGCTGGTGGCGGCGCTGCGGCAAATCCTGGACGGCACGGAGCTGTCGCTCAGCGTGGTGGCGGCCTGGGCGCTGGGACGCATCGGGGACGCGGGGGCGGTGGAGTCGCTGCGGCGGGGGCTGGATTCGCCGTACCGCTCGATTCAGGCGCACTGCGCGCGGGCGCTTGGCACGCTGGGCGACCGGTCATCCGCGCCGGTGCTGCTGGAACGGCTGAAAACAGAAACAGACAAGGGGCTGCGAATCGCGTATTCGTCGGCGCTGGGCAACTTGCGGGCGGAAGAAGCGGTCGGCGTACTGCTGGACGTGCTGGTGAACACCGAAAACGAAGGGGCGCGGCTGGAACTGGCGCTGGCGCTGGGGCGCATCGTGGGCGACGAGCAGCATTTCATCCGGCTGCTGCGGCACATGCGGCAGGATGCCGGCACGGCAGCCGCCCAGTCCGTGACGGCGCTCAAACGCCGCCTGCATGACGTGGATACCCACCTGCTCGACCGCTGCGCGGAAGCCTTCGCCAGAGATGATTTTGCGGCGGGAGCGGCGTTTCTGCGCGAGGTGATCGCGGTGCTGCCGCCGGATGAACACAGGCCGGCGGCGCGGGTGATGCTGGAAGCGTGCGCCGCGCACATGACCGACCACCGTGAATGCCTGCTGCTGGCGCTGCACGCGCTGGAAGTGGGGGTGAGTTAGGGGGAGTGCTGAGTTAAAAGATAAAGCGGAAGGCAAAGGCGCGAAGGCGCAAAGAGGGGCGAACTACCCGCGTTCGCCCCTGGTTTTGGGTGGTTTGGGTGGTTAGAAGCTGATGCCGCCTGTCGGCGATATTTTTTTCAGTTCGGCATCGAAGGCGGTGAATTCGCGCTGCATAGCCGCCAGATAGGTATCTGCCGCTGCCGGATTGTTGTTCAGGGATTCGTTGATGGCGTTGATGAAGGCGTCCATGCCTTTGACGAAATGCTCGCCGGCGGGTTTCACGCAGTCCGGGAAGGCGGCGCTGTCGGTTTCAAAGGCGCTGCGTAGGTTACGCATCTCGCGCAAGGTGAACTGAATGTCCGCCAGAGGCGCGTTCTGGACATCAAGCTGGTCGGTCAGGTCGAAAAAGCGGGCGTAGTTGCGGGCAAAAAACGTTTCGACAATCCAGCGGTCAGCCGGACATTCGGCGCGCACGAAGTCCTGCGCCTGGGTTATCCAGGCGTCCTCGGCGGCCAGGGTGATGCCCAGTTCGGGGCTGGTGATGGCGTCGGCTACCGGCTGGAGGCTGTCCATAAACGGCAGCAGCAGCAGGGCGCGCTCCTGCGGGGTAGTTACGCTCAGGAAGGCGTTGATGTACGCCTCTGCCTGGGGCAGCGCGGCAAGGGTGGCCTGTTTAAGTGGCTCAAGGCAGGGCGCGACGGCTTCCGCCTCAAACGCCTGCCGCCAGGTTTTGAAGTTTTCGGCGGCGGCCTGAATATTGGCGGGCGGCAGTTCGATGTTTAAGCTCACCGCAGCACCCAGGGCGCTGCGAAATCCGGCGCGGTGGTCGTCCCACCAGATTTGCGCGTCGCAGGGGATGGGGGTATCGGTGGGGCGCGGCGTGGCGGAAGGAACCGGCGTTCCACCGGCGGCGACCAGCAAGGCGGACGGTCCGGGCGCGGCTTTGATGCCGATCTGGCTGGCGATGAGCCAGGCCCCGCCGCCAAAAAGCGCCGCGAAAAAAACGGCCATTAGCAGAATGTGAAGCAGGTCGCGGATAGGAGAACCGGCGCGCCGCCGGCGGGGAGGTTCCAACTGGTCGAGGCGCGCCAGCATTTTTTCGGCAGCAGGGCTTTTAACGCCCTTGAGCGCCGCGCGCGCCTGGCGATACTTCCCGGCTTCCATCAGTTCACGGGCTTGGGTGAGTTTTTCTTTGGACATAGCCTCTAGTATCCGGCGGTCACGAAATTCCCCTTTCATTATGCACCAAAGCGGGCGAATGCGCGATTAACGCCGCAGACGATCAAACCGGCGTGTGGGCGCGCTGTTCACGCAAGAGGCCATAACGGGCGGCGGCGGTATCCACGATGGTATTGATGAGGCGCTCGTAGGACCAGCCGGCGGCGGCGGCCTGCAAACACAGGTCGCTGAAGCCGGGGTATAGGCCGGGCAGCGGATTTACTTCCAGGATGTAGGGTTTGTCGCCATTCCGGGAGTCCAGCCGAAAATCCACGCGGGCGACATCGCGGCAGTCGGTGACGCGGAAAACCGCCGCCGCCAGCCAGCGCAGTTGGTGGAGCTGTTCGGGGTCAAGCGGCGCGGGACACTGATAGCGGAACTTTTCGAGTTCCATGCCGGTTTTCATGAAGCTGGTGTACAGCCCGGCTTCGCTTTCGCCGTGCGCCGCCAAATCCACCTCCAGGGCGGGCAGGAAAGTGAGAGTTTCCGGCAGGATGTTCGGCGCGGTGTATTCGTTCAGACGGCGGGCGGTGATGGGGCCGAGGTTGCCCAGCATACCGACCGTGACCTCGCGGCCTTCGATATAACGCTCGCACAGGATAGGCTGGCGGTAGCGTTCAAGCTGGATGGCGACCTGCCGGCGCAGTTCGGCGGCGGTGCGGACGATGCTGCTGGCGCTGACGCCCATGCTGGTGCCTTCGCGGCTGGGCTTGACGAACAGCGGAAAACGCAGTTCATCGCCGTCCATCAGGTCGCTGCCAATCGTTTCGTCGGCGCGCTCGAAGACCTGAAACTCCGGCGTGGGCAGGCCATGATAAACCAGGATGCGTTTGGTCATAGGTTTATCCAGCGCCAGGGCCAGCGCCAGAACCTGGCTGCCGGTGTACGGCAGGCGCAGCATTTCCAGCAGGGCGGGAATCTGTGCCTCGCGGCCATCGCCGAAGTGTCCCTCGGCGATGTTAAAACACAGGTCGGGGCGGTAGGCCAGCAGGCGTTCGACCAAGTTAAACGGCGGCAGGATGCTGGCCTCGAAAAATTCGGCCTGGTGTCCGCCTTTTTCCAGGGCGGCGATGATGGCGTTGGTAGTGGTCGGGCTGTCCAGGTCGTCCCAACGGTCGGCGGGCATTCCTTCCCAGCGGGGGGCGTTCTGTTTGAGGTTGGCGAGTACCGCAATACGCATGGGTAGAGTCCTTAAGAGTGCTGAGTGCCAAGTGCTGAGTCAGGGTGGTTTATCCGGCGGCGGGTTTATGTCCGCCGGGAACAGAGCCGTTCCCGTTACGGCCGTTTGTGACGCTGCCGTTGTGCCTATTCAGGTGATGCCGCTCCCATTTATGGGGATCGGCATTTAGGCGGTGCGGCGCGCTGCGGCGGCGGTGCAGGCTGTCGAAATTTTCCGGTTTGATGGCTTCCGCTTCTCCGGCCAGCAGCCCGGATACGCCGGCTTGCCCGGTTTCGTCGCGGCGGGCGGCCAGGCGGTCGAGGTGGTCAACCGCGTGGGGGTCGTAATCCAGCGGCTCGTCGTAGGTGGTGATGTACCCCTCGTAGTTGCGGAGGACGACCCTGCCGGGTGACTGGCTGATGAGGTACTGCGGCATAACCGGGATTTTGCCGCCGCCGCCGGGGGCGTCCACGACATAAGTCGGCACAGCGTAACCGCTGGTATGGCCGCGCAGCCCTTCGATGATTTCGATGCCTTTGGAGACGGTGGTGCGGAAATGCCCCGCCCCTTTAACCAGATCGCACTGGTAGAGGTAGTAGGGGCGGACGCGGTTTTTGACCAGCTTATGCACCAGTTCGCGCTGGATGTTTACGCTGTCATTGATGCCGGCCAGCAGCACGCTCTGGTTGCCGAGTGGGATGCCGGCGTCGGCCAGCTTCGCCAGGGCGCGGCTGAGTTCCGGCGTGATTTCTTTGGGGTGGTTGACGTGGATATTCAGCCACAGGGGATGATAGCGGCGGAGCATATCGCAGAAGGCGTCGGTGATGCGCTGCGGCAGGAAAACCGGCACGCGGCTGCCGATGCGAATGATCTCGATGTGTTCGATGGCGCGCAGTTCCGACAGGATGTACTCCAGCGTGCGCGGGTTGAGGGTGAACGGGTCGCCGCCGGAGAGCAGCACGTCGCGTACCTGGGGTGTGTAGCGCAGGTAATCCAACTGGGCTTCAAAATCGCTCTTGCTGAAGTTCTGGTGCGGGCTGCCGACGATGCGGCTGCGGGTGCAGTAGCGGCAGTAGCTGGCGCATTGGGTTGTGACCAGCATCAACACCCGGTCAGGATAACGATGCACGAGGCCGGGGACGGGGCTGTGTTTGTCTTCCGCCAGGCTGTCCACCATCATGCCGTCGAAGGCGCGCAGTTCGCGCCCCAGGGGGATGACCTGCCGCCGCACCGGGCAAAGCGGGTCGTGGGGGTCTATGAGGCCGGCGAAATAGGGGGTGATGTCCACGCGGAATTTATCGTCGGCGGTGAGGCCCTCGACTTCTTCCGGCGTTAAATCAATTAGCTGTGCCAGCTCCTCGACCGTGTTCAGCCGGTGCGTGAGCTGCCAGTGCCAATCATCCCATTGTTCGTCCGGCACAGCGGACCAGAGGGCGGGGCGGGGTGTGCGTTCGGGCGGCCTGACGCTGACGGCCAGAGAGGGAGGCTCGTCGTCAAGCCCGGAGGGAGGTTCTTCGACTTCTTCCTTTTGCGACTGTTGATACATGGTGAAACTCCTCGAATCAGGAAATAAAAAAACCGTGATGACGGTTTTTAAGCCGGTTGGTTCGCAATGTGCTTTTTGAGATGACTCTCCACATTTGATTATAGTCCTGATGCAAAGCGCGTCAAGAGATCAAGTTTGCAGGGCAATTGCATATCATGCCAGGTTCGGAGCCATAAAGGGTTATGGTGGTTCGTAGGGGCGCAAGGCCTTGCGCCCCTACCCGCGAAACGGCCTTTATCGAACCACAATGACCTTTTGAAAGCCCATTAAGCTTTCATATGCGATTGCCCTATCAAGTTTGTGGCGGCGGGGCGCGTGCTATGCCAGAATCACGGGCAGGAGACGCTCAATCAGGAAGGAGCGTCTATGAGCTAATGCTCGCCACGAGGAATACTAATAGTCTTGAACCGCCAAGACACCCAAAACACCGAGTTTTATTTTCAGGAGAGCAGCGATGACCGCAGCAGCACGTCTTTTAGTGACTGGCGCGACCGGCAAAGTCGGGCAGGCGTTCCTGCGCCGTTTTTTCGATGAGCCGCGTTTTGAAGGTTTCACCGTCCGTGCGCTGGTGCATAACCGCCCGCTGGAAGCGCACGACCGGCTGGAAGTCGAACGCGGCACGATTGCCGACCGGGAAACCGTAAACCGGATCATGGACGGCGTGACACACGTCCTGCATCTGGCGACCGTCAAGGAAACGCCGACCGAGGTGATGGACGTGGCCGTGAAGGGCATGTTCTGGCTGCTGGAGGCGTGCCGGGAAAACCCGACCTTCCGGCAGTTCATCCTGCTGGGCGGCGATAACACGGTCGGGCATTTTGTGTACCCGCATCCCATCCCGGTGACGGAAACGCAGCGCCACACGCCGTACAAAGGCTGTTATGCCCTGTCAAAAGTGCTGGAAGAAGTGATGCTGGAGCAGTATTACATCCAGTACGACCTGAACGGCTGCTGCCTGCGCGCGCCCTGGATTATGGAAAAGGACGATTTTAAGTACCAGCTTTCGTTCGGCGAGGACGTGTTCGGCGGCCCACGCTGGCGCGATCTGGTGGGCGCGGAACAGGCAGATGAATATATCAAAACCGGGGCGATTCCGGTCATGCTCGACCCGGACGGAAACCCGGTCAAACGGAACTTCGTTCACGTCGAAGACCTGGTATCGGCCATCCTGCTTGCGATTGACCACCCCAAAGCTCGCCAGCAGACCTTTAACATCTGCATGGACGAGCCGGTAGATTACCGCGAACTGGGCGATTACCTGGCGCAGTCGCGCGGGCTGCCGACGGTGGGCATCATCACGCCGTACCATTCAACCTGGCTGGATAATACCAAAGCCAAGTTCCTGCTGGGCTGGCGTCCGGTTTACGACTTAAAGCGTATGACCGACGAAGCCTGGAACTACCAACGGGCAGCGGACGACCCGCGCATCATCTGGTATCCGGGCTGAACGGCGCGTTTAACCTTCCGGTGTCACGGCGGGCGCGGCTTCCGGCGCGGATTCGGTGACGGCGGGTGTGGCCTCCGGCGCATCCGCTGCTTCTGCCGGGGAAGCGACGTAAAAGCTGATATAAGTCGCCACGCCCAGCACGACCGTCAGCAGCCACAGACCCAGAACGGCCTGCATGACGGGTTTGGCGCTTTTGAACCAGTAGCGGGTGACTTCCTGCTCGCCGCGTTTACGGGCGGCGGCCACCTGGGTATCCTCGCGCCACATGCGGTAAACGGTGTAGGTGGCGAGAATCTGCGCCGCGCCGCCGAACAGCAGGTGCAGGGTGGGCAGGAAGATAGCCGGCTGGCCGAGCGACCCCGGCAGCCCCGGCAAAACGCCGTTGACGTAAGAAACCGCCATCAAAAAGATGATGAGCAGCCAGTTTACGAATGTGACGGCGTTCATCAAATACTGGTGGTGGGGGCGGTGTTTGCCCTGGCGGGCGAAAACGAAGCCGATGAGCATGGCCGGAGCGATAAACAGCACGTAGGCCACCAGGGACAGGTCGGAAAGCAGGCTGGCGTTGGTGCCGAGGAAACCGGGCTGGAGGCGTAAATCCATAAAAACCAATCTCCCTGTCTAAAAAACGATTTAACTGCACACAAGCTATGATTGTATGTGAAAATCGTATTTCGCAAACTGCCGCGCGCCAGAGAGCTTTAGCCGCCAAGTGCGCCAAGAGGGATTATGGGCGGGTTTTAACGACCCGCCCATGATGGCGATTGAAGTTATTCGGCCAGAGTGAGGACGAGGCGGACGCGCGCGCCGCTGTCCAGGTTTTGGGTGCTGATGGTGGCGCTGGTCATGAAGTTGTCCAGGAAGTTGATAAGCGCCTGCGCCTGCTCCATCTCGGCCTGGCGCTGCTGCCGGATCAGCTCTTGGCGGCGCTGTTCTTCGGCCGGCGAAAGGGTTGCCACCGCCCCGCTTTCCAGCTCAGCTACGATGTTCTCAAAGACGTTTTTGATAGCCGGGCCGAGCAGTGCCAGCGTGGTGACGGTGAAGACCGAACTGAAGCCGTCCGAGTCCATGTACCAGACGGAGGAAGCGTCCGGCAGCAGGTAGCGGGCGGCCTGGTTGAAGGCCAGGTTGGTATCCAGCCCCGGCGCGCCTTCCAGGATGGCGGTCGCCGCCTTGCGGGTGGCGATGACGAACACGCGGTCGTTAGCGCCGATCACCACGTCCAGCGGCGCTTTGACCGGCGGCGAAAGTTCCACCTGTGTGCTGAGGACGGTGACATCCACGCCGGCGATCTGCTCCTGCGATATGCTCACGTCCGGGGCCTGCTGCGTGAACTGCGCCAGCGCCTTGCCGAGCGCGGCAGACAGCGCCTGGGCTTTGGCGGCGTCGGTCGCTTCGACCAGGACGCCGAACTCCAACGGCACCGTTTCCAGCATGAAGCTCCCGCCTTCCAGGTTCCGTTTGAGCGCCAGTTGGATGGCATCGTTATTGATGCTGGCGAAGGCGGCGAAATCGCCGGTCATCCAACTCAGGATGTCCTCCTCCAGTTCCAGGCCGGTGAAACCGCGCACGGCGAATGCCATCTGCTGAATATTTTTCTCGAACTCCTCGGCATCGGGTGCGTTGGCGCCGGCAAGGCCGATCACAGCGTCGTACAGGGCGCGCAGGTTGGCGGCGTGGGCGACGAGCGAGGCATCCGCCGGCAGATGGGCGGCGAAAGCCGGGTCAACCGGCGTCAGCGCGCCCAGATTCAAGCCCAGGCTTTCCAGGGATTGTTCGCCGGCCAGCGAAACGGCATCAATCACCAGCGAGCGGTCGTCCAGGACGGTCAGCCCCACCATCTGTGTGCCGACCAGCCCGGCGGCCAGTTGAGCTTCGCTGTCCGGCATGGCACGGGCGATGGCGGCGGCATCCATGTAAATGACGGCATTGTAACGGTCGGCGGGCAGCAGCGTCAGCGCATCGGTGAAGGCCGCATACTGGTTCAGGCGCGCCTCGCGGGTGAGCAGCATGGCGCGCAGGTCGCCAACGCCGAGCAGCATCACGTCATCGGTGATGAGCAGGCCGCCTTCTTCGGGCGCTTCAATATCCATCGTATAAAAGGTGTAGGCGCGGTCGGTGATCTCACCGTAGGTCGAATTGGTGCGGTCGAGCAGCGCCTTCCAGAAGGCCGCCGCCGCCGCGCGGTCGGTGATCTGGGCGGCGATCACAAATTCCTGCGACGACCCCGACATACCTTCCGGCGAGAGGAAACCGACGGCGGCGGTATCTCCCAGCCAGGGGCGAACAGCGGCGTCAAAATCCGCCGTGCCGGTTTGGGCGGCCAGCATATTAAGCGCCGAACGGAGTGAAAAACCGGGTGGGACTGTGCCTTCCGGCAGCTTCGCCAGGATGCCGGCTACCACCGCGTCCAGTTCTTCGATATAAGCATCGTCGGTGCGCATGGCGGCGAACAGGGGCGACTGCGGCGGGTAGTAGGCGGCCAGGGCGGTCAGTTCCGGCTGCGGGGCGGCCAGCGCCGGGGCGGCGAACGCGCCGAGCAGCAGGACGATCAGGACTAACCAGCGGGACAGGTGTTTCGTCATTCGGAAATTTCTCCTTTTAAGTGAGTGGTGCATCCGACAAGTTCATACCATTCCGCGCTACGAGTTTTAAACTCGTAGCTACGCTAAAAGCGGATAAACGTCTGAAGACGTTGAAAATCAACCCGTTCACGGGTTTCCAATCTCTCGCGTAGACAGCGGTTTTGAACCGCTGGCGACTGGCGACCGACATTGCAAATGCCGGTCATTTACCGGACGAACCATTTAGGACGTGTTATACACTTCTGCGCTGCCAGTTTGCCCTGCTGTGGTGGCAAAGCGCATAACAGTCTCCAGTAAGCGGCGCTAGTCCAGCGGTTCCTGCGCCAGCGTGAGCGCGAAGCGGGCGACCATCGCGCCGTCTTCAGCGACGACGACGCTGATCGAGCCGCTGCTCAACAGGCCGGCCAGGGCGCGCATCTCACGCATATTGTTGATGCGGAAGGTCGAAGCATCCAGGCGGCCAAGCTGTTCGTCAATGAACGGCACAAAGGCGCGCGTGTTCAAAAACCAGAGCTGCTGCGCGCCATCCAGGGCGATCTCCAGCGCTTCCTGGTAGGCGGGCGAGTCGGCCAGCATGTCGCCCCCGGCGGCCAGGCTGGCGGTGACGGCGGCGCGCGAGCCGGCGATGAACAGCTGGTCACTGGCCCCGATCAGGATGTCCATGTCCGCGAAACCGGCCAGGCGTTCGGCCACGCGGGGGCGGAACATATGCCGCATGGGGGACTGCAAAACCAGCGCCTCGCCGCTGCCAACGGTTTCGCGGCTGATGCTGACGCCGTAATTTTGCAGGGACGTTTCCAGGGCATCCAGCAGCGCCAGCGGGCCGGCGGGGTCGGACGATTCGACCAGGGCGGCGAAGTCGGGCGCGGCATCCTCGCCGGTTTCTTCCGGCAGTGATTGGACGCGCAGATAAGCGGCGAAGTCGCCGTCCATCCAGGGCAGCACGTCGTCCAGGGTGAGGCCGGTCGCGCCGGTGAAGCTGAGACTGAAGAACGAGGCCATCACCGCGCCGGCGTTAAATTCGCGCAGCATTTTATCGGCTTCGTCCGTGAAGGCGCTGTCGGGCATCTGGCGCGCCTGTTCCTGGATGAAGGCTCCGAAAGCGCGCAGGTTCTGAAGGCCGGTCGTGACGGCGGTATTGACTTCCGTCCCCTGCATGACGAGCGGGGCGTCCGCCGGGATGAAAGCGGCGAAAGCCGGGTCAACCGGCGTGGCCGGCATGGTCAGGTCGAAGCCGGCTTCGGTCAGCGCGGTGGTATCGCCCATCATCTGCGCCACGTCCATCACCAGCGAAGGCCCGGCCAGGATGGTCAGGCCGACCGCCACCGGGCCGGCGGCGTCCATAAAACCGGCCAGGGATTCCGACATCGACTCGCCGAAGGCTTCCGGTATGTTCCGGTTAAACCGGGCGCTCATGGCGAGCGCGAAGTCCATCAGGGCGGGCGTATTCATATACGCGACGATGTTGTAATCCGACTGCGGCAGCGCGGCCAGCGTGGACTGAAACGTGTCGCTGCCGGAGAGCGGGCTTTCCGGGGCGGCGGGAATAGTGCCGCCGGTGATAAACAGGATGGAGTCGGAAAGCGCGATCAGCATTTCGCTGGCATAATCGCCGGTTTCCCGGTAAATGGTCAGGCCGTTTTCATCCACCTTTTCCGCCCAATCATTTTCCAGAGCGCGGGCGTAGGCGCTGTCCAGGAAGGCTTCCGCTCCGGCGCGGTCTTTGACGGCCAGGGCAAGCATAATCGGCGGCGCGGCGGTGGTCATGTCGAGGCTGGTCAGGCCGAAGGCGGCAGTATCACCCAGCCAGGGGCGCACGCCCTCGCGGAAGTCGGCGTTCGCCATTTCCATGAAAGCCTGGTCAAGCAGGGTTGAAAGTCTGACCGGGGGGATCGTGCCGGACGGCAGCAGGTCGCGCGCGCGACCGATCACGCCGTCGAGCGTTTCGATGTAACCATCATCGGTGCGGACAACCGCGAAAATAACGGTTGTATCCGGGAACTGCTCTGCCAGTGCCGTCAGGTCGGCAACCGGGGTCGCCAGCGCGGGGACAGCGCCCAGCGCCAGCACGGCCAACAGGCAGGCCACGATGAATTTTCGCATCAAATTCCTCCTTACCATTAACGCTATGTAGTCGGGAAAATAAATCCCCTAAAGGAATTATACGTAGATTAATGCTAATGCGTTGCGCGTTGTGTTAAAGATGCGGTTAAGAGGTGGGGGGGAAGTGGTTAGAGTTGTCAGATGCCGGCTGTCAGTTGCCGGTTGCCGGTTTCCAGTAGGGGTGGCCCGGTGTGGCCGCTCCTGCAACAGGCTGTGTCATGAAACGAGGCCGCCCTGGGCCGGCACGCCGGCCTGTCTCTACGAACCGCTGGACAGCCAGGCGCGGATGTTCTGGGCGTGTTCGTGATAGTGGTCGTAGGTGTTGTAGATGATGAAGTTGAGCGGCGGCTCGCGCCAGATGTCCTTCAGCCGGTGGAGTTCAAACAATTCTTCTTCCGGGAAGGACGCAACACAGGTCATCACCTCGGCATGGGTGGCGCGAAAGTCAGCCAGGATGTCCGCTGCTGGGCGCTCTCGATCATCCCGATAGTCGCGGTCGTTGAGTTCGTCCACGTCGGCGCCGGTATAACCGGGTTCGGGGAAGGTGGGGGCTTCGCGGCGTTTGGCCTGCGCCAGCCAGCCCAGCAGCCGGCGCTCCCAGGCGGTGATATGGGCGATGATGTCCTTGACCGACCATTCACCGCAGACGCCAGTTTCGGCCAGCCGTTCCGCCGGAACGGCGGCCAGAGTGCGCTCCAGGAAGTTGTATTCGACGCGGATCAAATCCAGCAGGCGTTGTTTATCCATCTCAACATGCATGGTTAATTTCCTCCCGGCAGCGGCTCGACGGCGATGAGCAGGCGCGTTTCGCCGTCTCGCACGGCATAATCGCGCACGGTGATAACCGCCCCACCGGTGCTGCGGGGCGCAAAATCCAGCGCGGCGGTTTGCATGGCTTCGGCGGTGGCGTTCAGGCGGGCGATCAGGCGGTCGCCCTGGAACATAAACACGGCCAGGTCTACCCCCACGCCGCCCAGGACGGTAACGGTCATCCGGTAGCGTGTCCCCGGCGCGACGCTCAGGCTCAGGACTTCGGTTTGCAGTTCACGGTTGAGGGTAATGGTCTGCGGGCCAGCGTCCAGGGAAAGCGGCTCGATCTGGCGCAGCAGGACTGTCACCGGGCCGGAGAGGTCATCGGAGGGCGGATAAAGCAGGACGGTATGGGGGCCGTCCTCGCGCACCAGCAGGCGCGGCAGCACCGGGTCTACTTCCGAATAAGCATAAGCGACCTGGCTGCCGGTAGGGTTCAGCACATCCAGGCGGGTATCCATCTGGCCGCCGCTGCTGGCGCTAAGGGTAAACAACTGGTCGCGCCGTCCCTCAAACATAAAATAGAGCGGACGGGCACGCATTTCGACGGTGACGGGCTGGTTGGGTACGAGGGGCTGTACGGCTTCCTGTGTAAAACCGAGGTGGTAGCTGCCGCCGCTCTGGCCGTAATTGACCACTTTGATGGTATAGTCGCCGTCGGCATAAACGATAAATACCAACGAAGCGCCGTTCTGGCCGTCGCCATAACCGATATTAATCAAAAAACCCTGAGCGTTATAAAGCTCAAGCTGCGCGTCCGGCAGTGTGGATGTCAGTTCAAAGCGCAGAATATCCCGCGCGCGGGCGGTAAAACGATAAGCGGCGGACGTGCCTACCCCGGCGAGCAGTTCACCCTCAACGGTATCGCCGACGGTTAAACCCGGTTGGGCAGCGGCGGGGGCAGCGAGGCAAAACAAGACGGCAAAACTTATCAGGAGGCGCGAAAGAGACACAGATTAGTTTCCTTTGTTGTTATTCTGCCGTTCCAGCGTAACGGAGATGATAAATATTTTACACCACACAGCCGGTTGTTAGAAAACCCGAACCTGCGACCGCGTGAGCGTTAACAAAATCCGACAAAAACTTTTTCGCGGCGCGTTTCAAACTATGTTACTCTAATCAGGAGAAAAAAGATCGGTCGAAAGCCGCCGGCGCAAACAGCTTTATCTTGCTCGATGGTAGACGAAAAAACACGCACAACATCACGCATTCGCCGGCTGGCGCTGGCGGGATTGGGCGCAGCCGGGCTGGGACTGCTGGCCGCGCGGGCGCGCGCTGCCCTGCGCGAAAGCGCGCCGGCGGTGAAGATGCCTGCCCCGCCGCCGGCAGCCGCCGTTCCCGTCGAATCCACCGCGCCGGAGGCCGTCCAATTGCAGGAAGCGTCGGCGGTTGAGACGGCCAGACCTGCCGCCGCCAACTGGCCGGTTTTGATCCTGCTGGTGGGTGTAAGCGCCGCCGGATTGATCGGGCTGCAAAACGCCGCGCCGGAAGTTTCCGGCGCGCTGTTCGGGGTGCTGCTGGCGGCGGCTGTGGGGGCGGCGGCCTGGCGCGCGCGCGGTCGAGCGGCGGCGGAGATAAAACGCGCGGCTGCCGGCGGCGCGGGTTTTTTGCAGAGCGCGTACCGGGTGTCGGCCCTGCCGCTGCACTGGCTGGCGGCGCGCCGCCGCTTCAGCGTGCCGGCACTGGCGGTGGGTGCGGTTGGCCTGATGGCGCTGGCGACCTGGAGTTTCCAGATCGCCCGGTACGGCGACCGCCCGCTGGACGAGCCGCTGTTTTTCCTGGCTTGCGGGACGGTCGCGCTGTGGGGGGCGCTCAAACTGCGCGGCAGCGCAGGCGTCGAAACGCCGGCTGATGTGGCGGCAGTTAAACCGCTTGGCCGCGCCAACTGGATGATCGCCGGCCTGGGGCTGATTCCGCTGGCGGTGACGGCGGAAATCAGCGGGGGGGCGCTGGGGCTGGAGGCGCTTCAGCAGGCTTCGCCGCATCTGCAATTGTTCCTGCTGGCGCTTGGGATGGGGTTGGTTGTATGGGGGTTGGGCGGCGGCAGGCGCGCCCTGGACGGCGTTCGGCTGTCCCCCGGCTGGCGGTGGACGGCGCTGGCGCTGCTGCTGATCCTGGCGCTGGCATTCGTGGTGCGCTGCTGGCAGCTTGGCACGCTGGTGCGCTACCTGGTGGATGAGATGAACACCATCCCGGAAGTGACGGCCTTCGGCTGGACGAACAGGCCGGTTAAACTGCTGACGGAGATGAGCGGCATCTCGCCGTTTCCCTGGGTGTTCGCCTACGGCCAGTGGGCGGGGACGTGGTTCCTGGGGAACACACTAGAGGGCATCCGGCTGGCGAGCGTGATAACCGGCGTTTTAACGGTGCTGGCGCTGTACATCCTGGCGCGGGCGCTGTTCGACCGGACGACGGCGCTGGCGGCGGCGCTGCTGCTGGCGGCCTTTCCGCCGCATATTCACTTCAGCCGGCTGGCGCTGCTGAACATTGCCGACCCGCTGGCCGGGACGCTGGCGCTGGCCTTCTTGGCGCGGGCGGTGGTGTATAACCGGCGGCTGGATTACGCGCTGGCGGGCGGCTTCCTAGGGCTGACACAGTATTTTTATAACGGCGGCAAACTGTTTTATATCCCGCTGGCAGCGCTGTGGATGACGCTGCTGGTGATAAGCCGCCGCAAAAACGACGGCGGCACGGGCCGCGTGAACTGGCGCGGGCTGGGTATCACCGTTCTGGCGCTGGCGCTGACCGCCGCGCCGGTGTATTACACCATGTGGGCGCAGGGCTACCCGTTGGTGGGGCGCATGGAGGCATCGGGCCTGAGCAGCGCGTACTGGCAGGATTTAATCGCGCGCGGGGACTTCGGCGCGTATTTTTACCGCCTGGGATGGGCGCTGCGGTATTATGTGCAGAACCCGGACGACACGGTTTATTACGGCGGCGATACGCCGCTGGTGCTGCCGCTGCTGCTGCCGGCCTTCCTGGTGGGCGCGGCCTACTGCCTGGCGCGGCGGCGCTACCCCGGGCCGCTGCTGCTGCTGCTGTGGCTGGCCGCCGGGGCGCTGGGCAACAGCATCCTGGTGATGAACGCGGCATCCACCCGCTTCGTGATTGTTTTTCCGGCGCTGCCGCTGCTGGTGGCGGCGGGCGCGCGTTATACGCTGCCGCTGTTCTGGCCGCCGCGCGCTCCAACCCTGGCGCTGCGCCTGAGCCTGGGGCTGCGCCGCCGGGTGCGCTGGCGCTGGCCGCCGCGCGATGTGCCGCGCCATCTGCGGCAGGTTATGCTGGCGCTGGCGCTGGCCGCCGCCGGGCTGCAAATTGCCTATTATTTCGGCCCACATATGACGTATTACAACCGCCAGCTGAGGCTGCATCACAGTTTCCCGGACGGTTACGACGCCATCTTCCGCACGCGGGACTTCCCGCGCGATACACAGGTGCATATCATCAGCGCCAGCCCGTTCAGCCAGATGGACGCGCAGGGTTTGAGCGACTTCCTGCGCGGCGGGCTGTACTTCACTACGCTCGCCGCCGCCGACCTGGATGAGGATTATCTAAAGGCGCTGCGCTGCGGGGTGGATCACGCTTTTTTCATCCAGCCGGGGGATACCCGCACGCTGGCGCTGCTGCGAGACCATTTTTATCTGCGCGCGCCAGAGTATTCGTCCTACGGCGCGGTCATCCCGGATGACCGCGAGCTAGTGCTGTATTACGCGCCCTACCTGCGCGGCCTGGAAGCACTTTACGGCAGGCAGTGTGACTGAACCCAACCCGACGACGAGCGCATATGCCGATTTTCCCCCGCTGGCGCGCCGGCTGATTTACGCGGCTATCTTCACCGGCAGCGCGGCGCTGCTGCTGGGGCTGCCGCCCCCGTATTCCAGCGCGGTGCTGCTGGGGCTGCTGGTGGGCGCGCTGGTGCTGTGGCTGTACCGCAGTGGGCATCCCCCGCTGGAAGTGATCGAGTCGGCGGCGCGGCTGGTGTGGGAAAGCCTGCTGGTGGTGTTCGGGCCGTTGATCGTGGTTGTCGGGGTGTTCGTGCGGTTCAACCGGGACAGCCGCCCCGCGCCGACCGCGCGCCGCACGGGCCCGCACCGGCTGAAACTGCCGCCGGTGGTTGAGGGGGCGCTTTCGTTGGCGCTGCTGCTGGGTGCGCTGCTGCTGCCGGGGGCGTTCGACGAATCGCCGGCGGTGGGGGCGTTTCTGGCGCTGCTGGTGGCGGCCATCGTCATCACGGCGCGCGCGCTGGGGGCGGATGCGCTGGCCGCGCCGCGCAGCCTGGGGCGGGCGCTGGCTGCCGCGTTTACCGAAGACCGCGCCGAACTGGAAAACATCCCCCGTCGGCGGGTGGCGCTGGAACTGCTGGTGGTGCTGGTTATCACGCTGATCGCAACGCGCCGTTTTTTCGAGGCCGGGCCGCCCCTCCAGTATTCCGGCGGCGAAGCGGAGTGGATCACGAACTCCGTATACGCCGCCTATAACGGCCTGCGCGACTACGGGCGCATCCCACTGTGGCAGCCGCTGCTGGAATTCGGCGAGCCGCTGATTGATAACCCGGTCGGTTTTGTGCTGAACCCGTTCAGCGCCGGGTTAAGCCTGCTGATCGGCCCGGCGCAGGGGCTAAAATTCACGGTGCCGCTGCTGACGCTGCTGGCGGGGGTCGGGGGCTGGTTTATGGGTTGGGCGCTGGGGCTGGCCTGGCCGGGGCGGGTGCTGCTGGGGCTGCTGTTGGTCGGCAAGGGCAACATGCACGCCATGTTCAACACCGGCTATTTTCAACTGGCGGCGCAGCAGGTGTATTTCCCCTGGATTACCGGCGGGGCGATGGCGATTTTCCGCCTGCCGGGGCGGCGCTGGCCGGTGGTGCTGACGGCGCTGGCCTTTACGCTGATGTTCACGTCCGGCAACCTGTGGTACGTGCTGCCAATGCTGGTGGCGCTGGCAGCGCTGGCGGTGGTTTATGCCTGGCCGGTGGGCGCGGCGCGGCGTTTCCCGCAGCCGGATTGGCCGGCGCTGCGGCGGCTGGCGCTGGCGGGCGCGCTGACGCTGGGCCTGAGCGCGGTGCTGCTGCTGCCGCTGGCGATCAACTGGGAGCGGCTGACCAACCACCCGTCGGAGGTGCGCGCC
>JAPKMO010000082.1 GCA_026645945.1 Anaerolineae bacterium | reverse complement strand
GCCGCTGCCGCTTCCTTCAGAAAACATGATAACGCAGCCGCTGTTCACGACCGCAGGGCTGGATACCGATGTCCTGCTTGACCGAGAGCAAATGCCATTAGCCGATGCGCTAGCCTGTGCGGTTCATGTCGGCGATCCCAATGATTTAGTACAGGCGTATCGCGCCCTGGATGTTTGGATACGCGAGCACAATTACCAGATTGCAGGTACGCCGCAAGAAATCATACTGGAAGAAAACGCTCTACATTCTGTCATCGAGGTGCAAATTCCCATCCTCATCGCAAGCTGATGTTGTGCTGGGAGTGATGCCGAGTTTCCTTCGCACAACGTCGTCGCGGCGAGTGTACAGCACGTGAGCCTTCCTACCCACTGTGCCAGAATGGATGCAACAACTCCGCCCAAAAGTTTAGAGTAGAATGTGGGGCGGAGAAAAGGACGAAGCAGGATGTCAGCAAGCAATGGCAAGTACCCACCAACCGAGGTGCAGCCCCGCGCTACGCGGCGGCGGTTCACGGCCGCCTATAAGCCCAGGTCGTCGAAGAAGCGGCTCAATGTGGGTATGGTGAGTTGGGCGCGCTGCTGCGGCGGGAAGGGCTGTACCACTCCCATCTGGCGAAGCGGCGAGCAGAGTATGCCGCCGGAAGCCTGGCCGTGGTCTGTGTTGTGTGTCGTTTTGATTGTCTTCAGTCCTGTCCTACAACGGCTGCCGCTGCGTTCACGGCAATCCGACCAACCTGACCGCCCCCTCCGGCCAGATCATCCCCATCGCCGCCATCATCCTGGGTGCGGCAGCGGGCCGGTGGCGGCCTTCACGGCGTTGCGTTCGTCCAGGATGAGGACGCGCGGCTGCCAGTCTGCTGGGGGCGGCAGCGGCAGATACGAAAAAGCCATGATAATCACGCGGTCGCCCACGCTCACCAGCCGGGCCGCCGCGCCGTTGAGGCCGATTTCGCCGCTGCCGGGCGCACCGGGAATGACATACGTTTCCTGGCGGCTGCCATTTTCGATGTCCACCACCAGCACCTTTTCGTAGGGGAAGATGCCCGCTTCATCCAGCAGGTGGGTGTCAATGCTGATGCTGCCTTCGTAGTTGATGTCGGCAGAAGTAACGCGGGCCTGGTGCAGCTTGGCGCGAATCATGGCAACATACATGGCGGGGAAAACCTTTTCCAAATGCGACAATCGCGCCATTATACCTGAGCGCGCCGCGTTTCTGAATGTCGAGCGCGTTCTGCAACCGCAAAACAGCCTTCTAACCATACTTAAAGGCGCGCGAGGACGCTTCCATGTATGATGAGTAGCAGGGCAGGTATCGCGCCTGACCGTATCTAACGAACCATTTTGACGGTAAACGTTATGAACAACGCGGACGATGGCCGGTAAAAAACAGGAAACGCGCGTTGATGAAGGGCGGCTGATCGAGCGCGCCCAGCAGGGAGATGCCGACGCTTTCGCCCGGCTGTACCGGGCAAACGTGCAGGCGATCTACCGTTATATCTACCACCGGGTGAACGATGCCCACCTGGCGGAAGACCTGACCGGAGATGTGTTCGTCCGGGCGTTGAAGGGCATGGCGGCCTATCAGAACCGAGGAAAACCGTTCGTCGCCTGGCTTTACCGGATCGCCCATGCCCGCGTGGTGGATTACTACCGGCAGACGAGCCGCCGCCCGGTCGAAAGCGACATCGAGATTGAACCGATTCCGGTCGGGGCGGATATGGATCGTTCGCTGCTGCGGCGGCAGGCCGCCCGCGTGCTGCGGGAAGCCATCGCCCGACTGACGGATGAACAGCAGCAAGTTATCGTCCTGCGATTTATTGAAGGGCATTCCCTCGAAACGACGGCGCAGATCATGGGCAAAAACGCCAACGCCATCAAAGCCTTGCAGCATCGGGCGCTGCGCGCGCTGGCCGGGCGGCTGTCTCGCGCCGGTTTCGACGTGGAAGCCATTTTGTCCGGCCTGTCATCATGACCGACTTCGACACCCTCCTGACGGACTGCCTCGACGCCGTAACCAGCGGGCGGCTGACGATTGCCGAATGCCTGGAACGTTACCCCGATTTTGCGGACGAACTGAAACCCGCTCTACAGGTCGGCCTGCTGACGGCGCGCCTGAAGAAGCCGGAGATGTCCGCCGAGGCGGTCAGCACGCTGGAAACCCGCCTGCGCGCGGCGATGGAAGCCCCCTCATCACCGCCGCTGCGGCTGATACACCTGCCGCCCGCCCTGGGCCGGCTGGCGGCTGCGGTTTTGATCGCGGCCGCGCTGGCCTTCGGCGGCGGCGGGCTGGTTTCGGCTTCGG
Source organism: Anaerolineae bacterium (assembly GCA_026645945.1). Lineage (GTDB taxonomy): Bacteria > Chloroflexota > Anaerolineae > Aggregatilineales > Phototrophicaceae > CFX2. The sequence continues at coordinate 18,548 of JAPKMO010000082.1, read as the reverse complement.
CCAGCAGCCTGCCCGGCGACCCACTCTACGGCCTCAAACGCCTGTGGGAAGCGATCATCCTGGCGCTTTCGCCGCTGACCGGCTCGCTGGATGACCTGTGGCTGTCGGTGGTGGAAATTCGCCTGGACGAGGTGGAGGCGCTGGCCGCTGCCGACCGGCTGACGCCGGAGGCGCTGGACGACCTGTACCGAGCGATGGCGCAGGCGATTCTTCATGCCGATGCCGATTCGCAGGCGCGGGCGCTGCGCGTGCTGGCCGAAACGCGCGTAAGCCTCAGCCGTGCCGCGCCGCCGCCGGGGGGCGAAACCGTCCACCAGGCGCTGCTGGACTGGATTGTGCCGCAGGTCGAGTCCGGCCAGCTGCTGCCGCTCGCCGACGTCGAGCCGCCGCAGAATATCCCGCCGACGGCCACACCGACCGGGATGCTGACGGCTGTGCCGACCGCGACCGACACCCCGACGCTCACGCCGACTGACACGTTAACGCCTATGCCAACCGCGACCGATACCCCGACGGCTACCTTCACGCGGACGCCCACGCCGTCGCGGACGCCCACGCTTACGCCGACGGCCACCTTCACGCCGACGGCTACCCCGACCCCAACGCTCACCTGGACGCCGCTTCCGCTGCCGGAGCGCCCGACGGACGACAGCGCACCGACCGCCGCGCCGTCCCCTGCCGACCAGTCAATCAGCACGCCAATCGTCATCCCGACCTGGGACGCCACCCTACGGGTGCGGGCAACCGAGCACGCCATCCAGATGACACAGACTGCCGGCCCGCCTCTGACGCCGACCACCGGCCCATAGCGCAGGCCGGCACAATCCGGTCAATTCCGCAGGGGCGACCCTGTCCGATCAATTCTGTAGGGGAGGGTTTCTAAACCCTCCCCACGTTATCCACAGGTTTTAGAAGTAGCTGCTCAAAAGCTGAAGCACACGCAGGATGTTTTGCGGGTCGCCGGCCTGGACGCGGGTGGCGCTGGCGCGGGCGATGCTGTTAAGCGCGTTCACGTCGGCGTTCGAGCCATAAGCGACCGGCACAACGATCACCGGGTTAACGGCGTCCCGCGTAGCCGCGATGGACTGGATGGCGTCGTTGAGTGTTACACCTTGGCTGGCGGTGTCCGCGCCGTCGCTTAACAGCACCACCGCCCGGATGCGGTCGGAGTCGTCCTGGCGGTTGAGATCACCGACAGTTTGCACCAGCGCGGAATACAGCGCCGTGCCGCCGTCGGCGCGCAGGTTTTCGATGCGGCTGCGGATGTCGGCGCGGTTGGTTTCCAGCGTATCCATCGCCACCAGGTTTTGCACCTGGTCATTAAAGACCGCCAGGCCGACCCGGTTGCGGCCTTCCATCTGTTCAATGAAAGCCAGCGCCGCCTGTTTGGCCTGGTCGAGTTTGCCCTCCTCCAGCATCGAACCGGAAACGTCAATCAGCAGCACTACGTCGGCCTGCTTTTTGACCAACGACCAGCTCTGCTGGATGGCCGCGATCACTTCCGGCGCTGGCACGTCCAGCACCGTGCGCGGCTGCGTCACGTCCACGCCGTTTTCCGCCACGAACGGGAAGGCCAGTTCAACGTCGGCGTTAGCGGGACGGAAGCCCTCGCTCATGATGATGGTCTGCATCTCCGGCGTCAGCACGAACTCGGTGAAGACCTGCGCCGCTTCCCGCTGTTCCGGCGTTACCCAATCGGCGTTGAGGATGCCGAAGGGGTGTTCGTGCCAGAACGTGCCTTCTTCGGGGTAGATGGCGATCAGCGGCTCCTGGGGTTTGGTGCAGGTCTGGTCACCCTGCTGCGCGCCCCGGTTCAGGCACAGCAGGTCGGTTTCTTCCAGCGCCAGGAAGTCCAGGTAATCTGGCCCCCGGCTGATGTATTCCAGAAAATCTTCGGTGCGGCTGGAATAATGGCGCACCAGGTCTTCAATCCGTTTGACGCACTGCTGCACGTCCGGGCTGTTGACCGCTTCCAGCGTCAGCCGCCGTTCGCTGAAGCCGTTCTGGCGGGCGCAGGCATAAAACTCGCTGATGGTGGTGGACAGGCCGGTTGAACTGATGCGCGGGTCGGTGTGGCCGTAAAAAACGGCGCGGCGGCAGTTCGCCACGCCATAATCGCACCAGCCGTTGTCGCTTTCCAGCACGCCGAGCAGGTCGTTCCAGCTAATGTCCTGCTTGCCGATCTGCTGGCGAATGGCGTCCAGCCGGCTTTGCCACATGGCGATCACCACCGGCGTGACGGCGGTGGCCTGCGCCTGCGACAGATCAAAAATCTGCCGCCCGGCGTTAAAGTTCACCTGCGCCAGCCAATGGCTGACCGACGGCTGGAAGATGGTGGGGTGGTAGACATTTTCGTTGTTGGGCGCAACGATAGCGTTGATGATGCCCTGCGCCACCGAGCCGGACGAGCCGGTGGTCGGCTGCTGTCCGGCCACGAAAATCGGGCGCTGGCCGTCGCTCCATGCCTGGCCGGTGACGGGATTTTTGCCCTCCGCCGACAGGCGGTTAAACTGCTCGATGATGCGCGGCATGTACTGCTGCGACTCCGGCGAGTAGGCGATGAACACATCTATGGCGTTGGCCGGGCGCGCCACGCCGCCGGTTTCGTGGTAGGTTTCGTAACCCTGGCGCATGTAATCGGGCAGTTGGATGCCGCCGGTGGGCACCTGGCCGCCGCCCCCGCCGCCGTCGCAGGCGGCCAGCAGCGCTGCCAGCAGCAGCATAATCCCGCGAATGACTTTTGACATGCTTGTTTTCCTTTCGGTTATGTTTGACCTGCCGGCGGAAAGCCGGCGCTGCCGGGATGCATTGGTTAAATTTCGACTCGTGATGCTTAACCAGAGCTTAATACACACAATTAAAATCGCCCCCTGTGCGGGGGCGACATCTGGAAAGAACGGACGGTTTTCACGGGCAGCGTCCTCCTGGGACGAGCCGATTCGACGTTAGAAGTAGCTGCTGATGATCTCCAACACGCTCAGAATATTCTGCGGGTCACCGGACTGGACACTGGTCGAACTGGCGCGAGCGATGCCGTTGAGCGTGCCGATGTCCGCGCTCTGGCCGTAAGCCACCGGTATGACGATGATTGGGTTCAGGGCATCGCGGCTCGCTAGGATGGTATTCACAGCGTCGCTCAGGGTATGGCTGCTGGCGGTGTCCGCGCCGTCGCTTAACAGCACCACCGCCCGGATGCGGTCGGAGTCGTCCAGGCGGTTGAGATCACCGACAGTTTGCACCAGCGCGGAATACAGCGCCGTGCCGCCGTCGGCGCGCAGGCCGCGAATGCGCTCCCGGATGGCATTCTGCACTGTTTCGAAGCTGCCGAGCGGCACGAGGGTTTGCACCGTATCGTTAAAAACGGCCAGGCCGACGCGGTTGCCGGCATCCATCTCGTTCAAAAAGGCTTCCGCCGCCTGTTTGGCCTGTTCAAGTTTGCCCTCCTCCAGCATCGAGCCGGAGACATCAATCAGCACCATAATGTCGGCCTGTTTTTTGACCAACGACCAGTTCTGCTGAATGGCGACAATCACTTTCGAGTCCGGCACATCCAGCACCGTCCCAGGTCCCTGGCGGGTGACGCCGTTTTCCGGCTCGAAGGGATAAGCCAGCGGCACGTCCGGGTTGGCCGGGCGGAAGCCAAAGCTCATGATGCGTTCCTGCACCGGTTTCGTCAGCACATACTGGGTGAAAACCCGCGCGGCTTCCTGCTGTTCGGGTGTCACCCAATCGGCTTTAACGACGCCGAAGGGATGTTCGTGCCAGAACGTGCCTTCTTTGGGGTACAGCGCCACCAGTTTTTCCGGCGGTTTGATGTCGGTTTTGCCCTGGTTGATGAAAATCAGGTCATTTTCTTCCAACGCTACAAAGTCCACGTAATCCGGGCCCTGGGCGATGTAAAACTTAAACTCGGTGGTGCGGCTGGAATAGTGGCGGATAAGCTGTTCGATGCGGCGAACGCCGGCCTGTACATTCGGGTCGCGCACCTGGTCAAGCGTCAGTGTCCGCCCGGTAAAACCGTTTTTGCGCGCCGCCGCGTAATATTCGGCGATTAGGGTGGAAAGCGCCGTCGAGCTGATGTACGGGTCGGTATGGCCGTAATAAACGGTGCGGCGGCAGTTCGGCACGTCATAATCGCACCAGCCGTTGGGGCTTTCCAGCACGTCCAGCAGTTCTTCCCATCCAATATCGTCGTAGCCGACTTTATTACGGATGGCCTGCAAGCGGCTCTCCCAGATCGCCATCACAACCGGCGCGAGCGCGGTCGCCTGAGTTTCACCCAGGTCAAAAATCTCGCGCCCGGACAGTTCGTTTGCCAGTGCCAGCCAGTGACTCACCGACGGCGCAAAAATCGTCGGACGGGCGACATTCTGGTTATTGGGCGCGATGATGGCATTGACGATGCCCTGCATAACCGTGCCGGACGAACCGCCTTTGCCGCCGGTCAGGTCGTTGACGATAATCGGGCGCTCGTCGCGCGCCACCGGCTGGCCGGTGAGGGGGTTACGTCCCTGGCTGTAAGCGCGGTTAAATTCCTCGATGGTTTGCGGCATGTACAGCGCCGACTCCGGCGCGTAAATGATGCTGATTTCGATGGCGTTGCTGACCTGGCCGCCAGGACTACCCGCGTTGTCGCAGGCCGCCAGCAGCGCCATCACACCTAATAAAACGCTCACCAGGATTAACTTCCGAAGCATATGAGCATCCTTCATTATGGGTTGGACTTGCCTCGCTTAGTTTTGACAACTTTATATCAACGAAACCTGTCAGGCCGTCGGGACGCACATCGGGACGCCCCCTGCTGTTTTAAACCGCATCGGTCCCCAAAACCCGCCGCTTTTGCGATCAGCCGTCAGTTCTCCGGCACGACATAACGCGGCAGTGCCAGCACATTCACCGGCACACCCAGCCGGGTGACGGAAATGATATTCGCAGTGGCGGAAATCCAGCCCTCGCGCGTGCTGCCGGTGTCGGGGTCGGTAAAACGAATGCGAATCCACTCGCCGTTCAGGCTGCGCCCCAGCACCTCGACCTCGGTATCCCTGGGAAGCTGTCGCAAAATGCCGGACTCAGTTGATGGGCCGGTGCGGATGTTGGCGTTTTCGGTCGTGATGAGTCCCAGATACAGACGATCCAGCGGCAGCCCGACGCCGTAATCCTCGAACGTTACTACCGAAATCGGCGGGTTGCCGATGGGCGACCCCATCGCCACGAAGGTATACACCATGCCGCTTACAAGCTGCACGTTTTCTAACGCGGCCAGCGTATTGGTCGTGCCGGCGGGGATGAACTCCAGTTTGGCATACACGCCGGCAGGCACTTCGGACTCGTTGGCTTCGGCGGCAAAAACCACGTCCTCCACCAACTGCTGCGGCGGAAGGGGTGTGGCGTTGGCCGGCGGCGCAGGGGTGGGGCTGGGCGTCACACGCGGGAGGGTCGGCGGCGGGGGTACATTTTGCGCCAACAGCCGCAGGGGCTGAATATCGTTGACGGCGTTAACCAGGCGCACGCGGGCATAACCGCGCCGTGTCTGGGCGATGTTGTCCGGCAGCAGCACCATAAACAGGCTGCCGTTGGTGGTGCTGACGATGCTGGTGACGCCCGTCTGCCCCGGTTGAGTCACCGGCAGGGCGGCGCTGGTGTTTTCTCGCCCGGCGTTCACCAGCATTAACGTCCAGTTGGTCTGCTGGCGGTTCTCCGGCGTGATCTCGAACTGCCATTCGGCCAGCGGGGGCGTTTCGGGGCCGCCGTCGCCGGACTGTCGCAGTGTGACGACATGGCTGTAATCCTGCAAGCCCAGGTACTCGGTGGCGCGGCTGTAATTCACGCGCTCGGCCACCAGCCGGCCATCCAGGTAAACGTCCAGTACGGCGGTATTGTGCGCGGCATGAACCACGCGCAGACGGATGCCGTCCGGCGGCGTTTCGATGGGCGCGCTGACGACGAAAGCGCGCGGCGTGGGAGAAACCGGGCCGATCTGCGGCTGCCCGCCGCCGCTGACGGCAGGGCGCGCGTCTGGCACGACGATGATGGTATAGAGCGTATTGGCGTAAAAGCTGTAATCGCCCAGGCGGGACAGCACCGCCAAATTCGGGCTTTCGGCGTCCACCACCGCCAGGGAGTAAACGCCCGCGCCCACGTCAATCGTGCCGTAAGGTTTTTCCAGCGCGACTTCATGCAGCAGCGATTCCCGCGATGGGTAGGCCACGCTCAGGCGTCCGGGCGTGCCGACCGCCAGATGAACGGCGGTCATGCGCGTTTTGCCAAGCTGCATCAGGCTGCGGTCGTCGTCCAGGATGAAAATCGCGCCTACCTGCTGGAATGTGGGCGTGAAATCCGGGGTGGCGAACTGTTTTTGATAGACCACCGCCGTCTGGCTCTGGTTCGGGGCCAGGTTCACCAGCAGGTCGGCCACCGGGACGGACAGCGGGTCGGCTTGCGGCAGGCGAGCCGCCAGGATATGCCGACCGGCGGGGATAGAAAAATAGGGGGTGGTCGCTTCCGGCGCGAGGGCGTAAGCGATGCGCTCACCGTCCAGGTAAACGTCTACCGGGCCGATGCCGACCAGGGCATTCACGACGCGCAGGTTCGCTAAATTGATCTCCGCCACGCCCGGCTGCGCGACAACCGGGAGCAGCCCGGCCAGCAGAAGAGCGAGCAGCCCGAAGGCTATAAACCGAACCAACAACGTTTTTCGCATAGGTTATCCTCGTTACGGCTGCGGCGTTGCCGTCGGTGTCAGGTTGGGCGGCGCAACATTGATGATGGCAAGCGCCTCCTGCCCGTTGCCGGGGCAGGCCCCCACACACACGCGGACGACATGCACACCCGACGACAAGCCGCTCGGCAGGTTGATGAGCGTCAGAATCGTGCCGTCAGTGTTAGTCGTGCCCGTAAAAATCGGCTCTATCGCATTATCAAGGCGCACGCTGTACGACCGCTGCGGGAGAAAGTCCTGCCCATACAGCACGAAACTGCCGCTGACCGTGTTCGGCGGCGGCGGGTCGGCATAGATGGACGGGGGGTTAAAACTCGGCGTATTGGTCGGGCGCGGCGTGTTGGTCGGGACGGGCGTGCGCGTCGGCGTGGGCGAGCTGATACGGGTGGCGGTGGCGGTTGCCACCGGCGCGACAGCCGTCAGGGTGGCGTCCACCGCTTCGGCTATGGCTGCCGGGTCGCCTTTATCAGCCACCGTCTGGGCGCGCGGCTGCACCAGTTCCATGCGCGCCGAACCGGGTTCGTCGGCGGGCAGCACGATAAAATCGTACACCCCCCCGGCGATGAGCTGCACATTATCCATCTGGGCAATCACATTGCGTGTGCCGCTGAGGATAACACGGACTTCAAAAATTTCCGGCGTCCGCGCCACATAAGACGACACCCTGGCAAATTCGGCCTGCGCGACATTCACCCAGGGCAGATCGGCCTCGCCGATGCGCCGGGCTTCTGGCGTGCCGAACTGGTTGGTTTCCGTAACCAGCCGCACCGGGCGCATTTCCAGGTTAAGCGGGATGACGCCCGGCAGGCCATGAACCAGCCGCACATTGGCGTTAATCGCCGAACGCGGCGCGTTCTGCGTAAAAACCGACACGCCCACGCTGTTGGTGGGGGTCGGCGAATCCAGGTCGTACAATAAAATCAGCTTATCGGCCTGCTGTTCTTCTTCGGTGGGCCAGGGGCCGATGGGCAGCCGGGCCAGTTCAAATTCCTGCGCGTTTCTCAGCGTCAGTTCCGCGCTGGGGGACGAAATAGGCAGCACCTCGGAAACGCCGACCGGCAGCGAATTGAATTCTAGATGGTTGTTGAGGAAAACACGGAATGACCCGGCACCGGAGGCCAGGTTGATAAAACGAGCGTGTGCCTGGCCGGGCAGTGTGCGCGTGCTGCCGCTGAACAGCAGCGATTCGGTAATCCGCTCGTCGCCGGTGGATACCAGCACCAGCAGGTAGCTCACGCGGCTTATCAGCGTTACGGGCCGCAGATTGGCGACCAACAGGTCGCGGTTGCGGGCGTCGTACAGGTCAATCAGGTAATCCTGGCCGCTGGGCAGGTCAATCGGCCCGATGATATCGTTGGGATTGACGTTATAACCCAGCGCCCGCTGAAGATCGGGCATCAGGATATTCATGGTAAACAGCTGCGAGTTGGCCTGCACAATGGTCAGCCGGGAAGTACCGGTCGGCAGCGGCTCGGCGTCCTCCTCTACCACCATCAGCCGCGACCCGGTAGTGGAAGCCACCACCAGCACCGAGGTATTTTTGCCCGGTCGAATCGTCACCGCCTGGGTGAGGGCCGGCGGCCTGGTGACGACGCCGGGGATGTCGGCCCCAGAAGTTTTTAAGGACACCTCCACCGTACCCGGCATAAACTGCTGGAAGGGAGTCTGCTGCCCGCTCCGCAGCGACCGGTAAACCGACTCGCCGTTAATGTAAACGTCAAAGATGCCCGCCGGCGAAGATGTCGTGCCGATCCAGGCGTGGATAACCCGTATCCAGCCCGGCGTATCCGCTTCGATCTGTTCCGGTGTATTCGTCGGCAGGGGCGCGAAGGTCGGCGTGGGCGTCACGGTGAGCGTTAGAGTGGGCGTAGGCGAAGCCGGGCGCGCGGTGCGCGGCGGCAGGGTGGGCGTCTGGGTCGATGTGGGGCTGGGCGTCAGGGTAATGCCCCCCTGGGCCAGCACCGTTTCGGTCGCGCCGATGAACACCTGTGCCGTGCCGGTGAGCGCCTGGGCAACGCCGTCGGCCAGCGCCTCGGTATCGTCTACAGCGGTGATGACAACGGTGATGGGAGGTAAAGTCGGAACCGCCGTTGCGTCGCAGGCGGCGACCAGCAGGGACACGAGCAAAACGAGAAACAACAGTGAGCGCATTCGTTATCCGTGTTCAAACATCAGGAAGTTAAAACAGCCGGTATAAACACAATATCGCCGGGGATGACGCCGCGCGCGGCCAGCACCGGGTTATCGCCTACGAGTAAATCTAACGATACTGCATAAAATTTTGCTAAAGAGGCCAGCGTATCGCCCGCAACGGCGGTATGAACCGAGAACCGGCGCGGCGGGTACAACACGCGCACGCCTTCCGGCACGATGAGCGTTTCGCCGTTCCCGAACTCGACATCGGGCCGCAGACCGTTCGCCATTTGAAGCACTTCGCGGGTTGTGTTGTACTGCTCGGCGATTTCGTCCAGCGCCTGGCCGGGTTGGATGACTACCAGGCGGTAATGTGGTAGATCGTTTTCGGCGGTGCGGGTAGCGTCAAAAAGCGCCTGTGCAATCGCCGTTTCCACCCCCAGCGTCACCCGCAGCGCGTATACTTCCCGCTGGCGTTTGGCGTCTTCGGCGGTAATGAGGTACGCCAGCGCGCCGAAGATAGCGACAATCACCAGCAGTAAAACCAGGCGGCGAATCAGACGGAGCATATATCCTCAACGAGTCTGGAGCGTATCAGGGTGTTAAACGATTGTTATGCGGCCAAATCCAGTTAATTGAACTACAATAGCACAAGAGGATAAGCTGGGCAAGCACGACCCGCAATCCGTACAGGGCTATCGCATCAAACTGTAATTTCGCGTCACACTAACCCCTATTCCCCTGGCTCCCTTTCTCCATATACGGAGAAAGGAGGAGTAAGAGCTGCATTAATCCCCATCCCCGAATTCGGCGACCCGAATGGGGATGTATGTCCTGTGAGGGGAGGGGGTTGGGGGGAGGGGTCAGAAGGCGATAACCCTGGCAATCCGTATGGTAAGGTAGGAATATTCTGACGCTGTTTTAAGGAGGGAACACTTGCTTCTCATCGCGCGTGCGCCGGTGCGAATCAGTTTGGGCGGTGGCAGCACCGATCTTCCAGCCTATTATAATCAGTTCGGCGGCGCGGTCATCAATACTGCGATCAACCGCTACATTTATACCTTCATCGCCCGCGGGGCGACCGACGCGCTTCAGATCATTTCGTCAGATTTTCGTGTCTTTTACCGCCACGAGGCCGGCCAGACCTTCAGCACCGACGGCGAATTGGGATTGGCGAAAGCCGTCATCCGCGAATTTGGCGATACGGACGGCGTGGACATCTTCCTAGCTTCACAGATTCCGCCCGGTACGGGGCTGGGCGGGTCAGGCGCGGTGGCCGTTTCGATGATTACCGCCCTGGCCGCCTGGCACGGACGCCGCATGAGCAACGCTGAAATCGCGGAAATGGCCTGTGACATCAGCATCAACCGGATGGGACTGCCCAGCGGCAAGCAGGACGAATACGGCTCGGCCATCGGCGGGCTGAACCATTTTATCTTCACGCGGGACGGCACACAGATCAACCCGCTTACCCTGCCGCCCGGCAGGCTGGACACCCTCCAGCGCCGTCTGATGCTTTTTTTCACCGGCAAGTCGCGCAATTCCGAAAAAATCCTGCAAAGCCAGTCCAGCGCCAGCCGCCAGCAGGATCCGGCCACGCTGGAGCGGATGCACCGCATCAAAGCCCTGTGCGCGCAAATCCTGGAAGTCCTCCAGTCCGGCGACCTGGACGGTTTTGCCGAACTGATGCACCAATCCTGGCAGCAGAAGCGGGGCATCGCCAGCGACGTGACCAACAACCAGATTGATACGGCCTACGACCTGGCCCGCCAGAACGGCGCGCTGGGCGGCAAAATCACCGGCGCGGGCGGCGGTGGTTTTTTGATGCTGTACTGCCACGAAGAACACCAGCCGGCGGTGACGCGCGCGCTTCAGGGTTTGAACCTGTATCGCATGGATTTTCGCTTCGACTTCGAGGGCGCGCAGGTTTTACTTGACCAGCGCGTGACGGTCGGCGGCTGATGCCGGAAATCGTCCTGAGCGGGCAGAAGGTCGCCTACAGCGTGCGGGAAAGCCGGCGCGGGCGGTCGCTGCGGTTGAAGATCAGCGCCGGCGGCGGGCTGGAGGTGGTCATCCCGGCGGGCGCGCGGGTGGGCGAAAAAGACGTAGAGGCAATTCTGCTCAGCCGCGCGGGGTGGATTCTCAAACATTACCGTCCGGTTCAAACAGCGGCTGCCGCCCTGGAACGCCGTTATGTCTCCGGCGAGATGCTGTTATTCCAGGGGCGGGCGCTGACGCTGGACGTGGGCTTGAAAGCCAACGGCAGGCGCGCCAGCGTGCTGCTGGATGGGGATATGCTGCGTGTCCGCCTGCCCGCCGCTGCGGGATACCCGGATACAGAGGCCGCCCGCGCCGCCCTGGAAAGCTGGTATCGGGACCAGGCGAAAGCCTACATCCCCCGGCGCGCCGCCGAACTGGGGACGCAGTTGGGCTTCCAGTTCGGGCGTGTGTCCATCAAAGGACAGGCCACGCGCTGGGGAAGCTGCTCCAGCCGCAAGAATCTGAACTTCAACTGGCGGCTGATGATGGCTCCCCCGGCGGCGGTGGATTACGTCATCATCCACGAACTATGCCATTTAAAGGAAATGAACCACTCGCGGCGCTTCTGGGCGCTGGTGGGGCGCTTCTGCCCGGATTACAAAACCTGGATAAAGTGGTTTAAGGCCAACGGCGAGCGCCTGCGGCTGTGAAACGCGGCATTTGGGGCTGCAAACAGCAATCGCGCCGGTGTCTACCAGCGCGATTCTTGGTACTGCTTCGGGTTTTCCCAAATCTCCTACCGGAGACTGTTCCCCTGGCTTATGCAGGGCACCCTTTGCTTTCGATATAAGGTTGTGCTTCAGTTTGCATCAAATGCGACCCTTTCTCCAACCTTACATCTTATACTTTCATGGTAGCGTCTTGCGAGGTTCTTGTCAATCACCTAAAGATTAAAGAATTGCGGCAACTGCTGCCGCCTTTCGGCGCGGACGAATAAACGGCGGCCTCCAACACTGAAGCGTATAGGGTTGTGCCGAGGGCCGCGAGCTTATGGATAAACCAATCAGACCGTGCCTGATCCTGAGCAGACAGTGGGCTTCGGCCCGCTGCTGGGGGCCAAAGCCGCACTGTCTATCGGGCTTCATTCTTTTCCGTTTATCCATTAGAGTATTTTGCTGAGAAATAACTTCAACCGCTCGTGGTGGGGGTTGGTGAAGAGATCGAGCGGCGTAGTTTCTTCCAGCTTTTCGCCTTTGTCCAGGAACACCACCCGGTCGGCGGCGGCGCGCGCGAAGCCCATCTCGTGGGTGACAACCACCATCGTCATGCCTTCTTTGGCAAGGTCGAGCATAACGTCCAGCACTTCTTTAATCATTTCGGGGTCAAGCGCCGAAGTCGGCTCGTCGAACAGCATGATTTTGGGGTTCATCGCCAGCGCGCGGGCGATTGCCACACGCTGCTGCTGCCCGCCGGACAATTTGGCCGGGTAGACGTGGGCTTTTTCCGGGATTCCCACTTTTTCAAGCTGTTCCCTGGCGATGCGCTCGCATTCGGCATAGGGGCGTTTTCTCACCACGCGCTGCGCCAGCATCACGTTTTCGATGGCCGTCAGGTTGGGGAACAGGTTAAACTGCTGGAAAACCATGCCCACTTCTGCTCGAACCTTGTTAATGTCGGTCGCTTTGTGGGACAGGTGAATACCATCCACCCAGATGTCGCCGCGTTCAAAGGATTCCAGCCGGTTGATGCAGCGCAGCAGCGTGCTTTTGCCGCTGCCGCTCGGCCCGATGATAACCACCACTTCGCCCACACAGATGTCCAGGCTGACATTTTGCAGCGCATGGACGCGACCGAAGGATTTCGACACGTTTCGTATACGAATGATGGGGTCACGCTCAACCATAGCTTAATTTTCCTTACGATCCGCTTGCAGGCGCGCTTCCAGGTAATACGCGCCCATAGACAGGATGATGGTGAGGTTGGCATAGATGAAGGACAAAACCAGCAGCCCTTCGGGGTAACGAAAGCGGTTGCTGGAATACTGGCGCGTCAGATACGAAATCTCGCTGACGGCGACGACCGACGCCAGGGAGGTATCCTTGAGCAAAAACACGAAGTTATTTGCCAGCGCCGGCAGCACGTTACGAATCGCCTGCGGCAAGATGACGTAACGCATGGCCTGAAAATAGGTCATGCCCAGCGACCGCGAGGCCTCCATCTGCCCACGCCCGATGCTTTCGATGCCGGCGCGAAAGACCTCCGACATAAAAGCGCCGTAAGTTAACGCAAAAGCGAACATAATACGCCAGACGGGGTCAATGTCGCGGGTACGCAGCGTGGTGGTGGCGATGCGCTCGTCCGGTATGCCCACAAGCCGCTGAATCAAATCATCGAGGAACGGTATCCTGGCAGCGCCCGCCTGTGCAGCGGTATCGCCGCCGCCGGAAACCCAATCCACGAAACCGGGCGCGACGACAAAAGCGAAAATCAGGATAATGACCAGCAGGGGCAGGCCGCGAAACAGCTCCACATAGAGCGTGGAGGCGTTATAAATAATGATGTTCCGGGAAATGCGACCGAAGGCAGTGACGAGTCCGATCAGGACTGCCAGCAAAAAAGCGACGATGGTGATCTGAATTGTCGTCGTGATGCCGGGTTGAATGTAATTCCAGGTTTCGCGCAGGATGGAATCGCTGTTGACGGCGTGGATAACCAGAATATCAAAAATGATGAAGGCGATAAACCAGCTCTGGCGCTGGACGATGGCGCGCGCCAGCGGGCGAACATCCAGCCAGCGGCGCGTTCCGCTGCCAGACTGCACAAGCGAGGGAGAAGCCATGATAACAAGCCTCCGATGGCTAAACAAACGGGGTGAGTTTCGTGAATCACTCACCCCGCAGGCACTTCAACTTCAGCGGCAAGGTTACTGCGTCTCAAACCATTTGGCGTAAATTTCATCCCAGCGGCCGCTCGCCATCAGCGCCGACATAGCCGCGTTGATCGGGTGAATCAGGTCGCTGCCGGGCGGGAAGGCGAAAGCCAGGCCCTGGATGCCGGAAAGCGACTCGCCGAGGGTTTTCATCTCGCCGCGTTCGGCGATGTAACCTTCTGCCGCCGGGCGGTCTACAACAACCGCATCCACGTCCCGGTTGAGCAGGGCTTCAATCGCCGCGCCGAAAACATCGTAACTTTGCACCCGCTCGACATCAAACAACTCGTGGGCGGTGATTTCGTTGGTCGTGCCGATCTGGGTCGCCACCAGGTAATCGGGCAGCGCCTTCAGTTCCTCAACCGTGCTAAAACGGTCTTCATCGGCCCGCACCAGCAGCGTTTCGTCGTAAGCCTGGTAGAGTATCGAGAAGTCAACGGTTTCGTCGCGTTCGCGGGTGTAGGTGATGCCATCGGCAGCCACATCAAATTCGCCCTTGGCGACGGCGATTAACATGCCGTCCCAGGTCGTCTGCACGTAAACCGGCTGGCAGTTCAGCAGCAGGCAAATATCGTCAAAGGTGTCGTAGTCCCAACCGACAGCTTCCCCCTGATCGTTGATGAAGTTATACGGCGGGTAAGCATTTTCGACGGCGATGGTGATTTCCCGCCCGCCCAGGTCAGGCCAGACCACTTTTTCGCTGGCGGCATCCTGCGCCAGCACGCCGATCACCGGCAGCAGCAGCACCAGAACTAACAGAAATCCGAACCGAGAACGTGCCAGATTTATCATCTCACTCTCCTCGTACCAAGAGACACAAATATTAAGCGCAAGGTCAAAGTGTAACAAGCCAGGGAAGCGTTGACAAGCAATTGCGCGGCTGAATTTGGCGCATCGCGTCGGCATCTGGCCGAAAATCGGCTACACTGAGGGGGCATTTGTGGTTTAAGGAGTGGGTTTATCGTGCCGGCTGTCACCTATACCGACTCGCTGGATGGAATCACGCCCGATCACCTGCGCGGCTTTTTCGCCGGCTGGCCGGAAGCGCCCGCGCCGGAAACACATCTGCGCCTGCTGCGGGGCAGCAGCCATATCCTGCTGGCGCTCGACCCGGCGGCGGGGCGCGTGGTTGGTTTTATCACCGCCGTCAGCGACGGCGTGTTGGCGGCTTATATCCCGCTGCTGGAAGTTCTGCCGGAGTACCAGGGGCAGGGCATCGGCTCGGAACTGGTGCGGCGGATGCTGGATACCCTGCGCGGTCTGTACATGGTTGATCTGGTGTGCGACGAAGGCCTGAAGCCGTTTTATGAACGTTGTGGCATGATGTCCTACCATGCTATGATAAAACGCGATTACAGCCGCCAGTCCGGGCGGTAGGCTCAAAAGCCATTTGAGAAGTCCTTTTGCCCTCATCCCCCGGCCCCTTCTCCATGAGGGAGAAGGGGAGAAAAAGCCGCTTAAGCTCCTCTCCTTCAGAGAGCAGGCGAGCCGAATGGGGACGCATATTCCCTGAGCGTCAGTGGGGTGAGGGCTTTTCAAATGGTCTCTCAGGCTTGCAGACGGGGCAGCAGCACGCGGAAGGCGCTGCCCTGGCCGGGGGCGCTTTCGACCTCGATAAAACCGCCGTGTTTTTCGACCACGATGCGCGCGATGGTCAGCCCCAGCCCCAGATTGATGCCGGCTTCCGTGCCGCTGCCCCGGTAAAAATGGTCAAAAATACGCGGCAGTTCGTCGGGGCTGATGCCGGCGCCGGTATCGCGGATTTCGATCAGGCTGTATTCCTGGCGGACGCCGGTCGCTAGGGTGATCGAGCCGCCGGACGGCGTGTATCTCACGGCGTTGTCGGCGATCTGCCGGAGCGCCAGATACAGCTTGCCTTCATCGGCGTACACCAGCCCGGCGCGTTCTTCCTGGTGCAGGTGAATGGATACCCCTTTCGGCTCGGCCAGTTCCCGCAGCATGATCGCCATTGTGCGGGCCACGTCGTCCAGCAGCACCGGCCTCAGGGTGGCGTCGTCCTGGCTTTCCAGTTCGATAATTGTAAACAGCACCTCGGTCAACCTGGTCAGGTATTCGGCCTGGCGGCTGAGGATGGCGATTTGTTCTCGGCGGCGCTCTGGGTCGTCAATCCGCGCCAGCAGATGAATCGAAGTGTTTAACACCGACAGCGGCGTGCGGAAGTCGAACGACGCATTCCGCAGCAGGCCCGCCAGCAGGTGCGCTCGCTGCCGTTCGACGGCCAGTTGAAGCGCCTGCTGCGGGTTGTTCTGTAAAGCCGGGACGGTTTCGATCAGCGATTGGTTGAGCTGCCGCTCCTGCTCAAGCTGGCGTTCCACGCGCCAGAGCTGCTGTCGCAGGGCGTCCTCGCGGTCTGCCTGCGCCAAAAGCAGGGCCGAAACCAGCGCCGGCTCGCCGCTGGTGATCGGGCGGGGCTGGCGCAGCCATTCGTCATCAGCATCAGGCGTTTCCTGCACAAAACGCGGGCGTATCAAATCCAGCGCCAGCCGGACGACCGGAGGATCAAAACTGAAGATGGTATCGAAGGTGAAGGTGGTTTGCCGGTCGGCATAAACCAGGTTTTTCTGGCCGCAGATTAAAAACGAAAGCTGGGCGGAAATACCCAGCAAAAAGACTTCGCTCCGCAGAGGGTCATCCGCCGCCAGGAACACATACCGGATGGGCAGTTGTCTGGCCGCCGACGGCAGATCATGCACGAAGATGGATACACGCCGGGCGACTTCGGTCAGCGCGCGGTAGCGGCTGAATTCCTCCTCCCAGTCGAGCATGTGCTGGAAACCGGCGAACAGCGCCGCCGGAATGCGCCGCAGGAGGATGGTTTCCTGGAGCGTATGTACGAACTGGGCGAGCGTGGGCAGCGCGAAGGTGAAAACCGGCAGGCCGTCACCATGCTGCTGACGAAGCGCGCCGAACAACGAAAGCTGATCTGCTGCCTTGTTCCCACGCGCTGCGTTAGTCATATTGAAGGCTGTCCTGGCGAATGCCGCTTGCTCAACCAGTGTATTTTATTTTATAGCAATATACCAGCGGCGGGAACTACCCAAATCACAAATATGCCGTTAGACACGGCCTGTGTGTTGCATTTATCACATTTTTCATTTTCTTAAGGAATTACCCGGTTATTAAGCATATCGTTAACTGCCTTCACCAGCCGCCGCAGTTCGGCTTCCAGGTCATCGCTGATGCCGTCCAGGATGGCGGCCTCGCGGAACAGGTCGCGGGCTTCGCGCAGTTCGGCCTGGCCGCGCCGCAGCCGCGTGATGCCGGCGCGCATCTGCGTGCGGGCGTCCCGGCTGGCCGGGCTGGTGTAATGGTGGGGAAAATCCCAGCCGTGCCTGGATGCGACTTCCTGAAGCCCGGCGATGAAGTCGCCGGTATTTTCGATCTGCATGGCGGCACCGCTTTGCAGCAGCTCCTGGAGCGCCCCGCTGAGGGTTGGCTCGACACCAAAATCCAGGCGCGTGATGTCTCGATAGCGCGACTCGGCTTCGTTGACGTTGCCGGGCTGCGGGCGCAGGGTGGATTTGAGCGGCGACAGGCCGGTGAACACCGGGTACAGGATGCCCACGCACAGGTTATGAATGTCCATCCGGTAAAACTGGCTGTCGTTGGAGTCGTGGCCGTTTAGCTGCCGCGAGCTGTTGAAGTCAATAATCCGTAACTGGCTGCCGTCCCAGTAAACGTGTTCCAGTTTATGGTCGAGATAAACGATCTGTTTGGCGTGCGCCAGGCGCAGAATTTCCGCGAACTGGAGCGCCAGCGCCAGCCCTTCTTCGCTCGGCAGCCGCCAACGCGACCCAGCCTGATTTGGCTTCATGGCGTACAGCAGGTTCAGGCTGCGGGACAGATTTTGCAGCGACAGGTAAGGCCGCCAGCCGCGCTCGGCGTACTCCGGCATAGCCTGGATGAAACCCAGCACGTCTTTTTGAAAGCTGGCGATCTGCCCATCGGCAGGGAATTCCTGGGTATTAGAAACATACCCGCAGTCCAGCAGGCTGACCACATACGGGCTGTCGGCCAGTTTCATCAGCAGGTCGGCCTCGTTGGCAAAAGCGCGGTATTCCCAGCGCATCGTACCGTCGGGCGACAGGTGTTCCGCCCGCATCACTTTAAAAGCCACGCCAACCCCGGTGCGGCGGTCGAGCGCGTCCAGCACGCGCGCGTAATGCCCCAGGGCAAACGTGTCGTTAAAATTGTCCATCCGGTAGAAATCGGCGAAATCTGGCATACGTCCTATCTCGATAGTACATATCCCAAATTATCCCTGAAATTTGGGATAAGCCGGACTCTACCACGTTCCAGGCCAATCGAACAGGGGATTTTGTACCGGCAGCGGAAAACGTTTCAATATTAAAATACAGCTTGCCTTGAGTGTTGTCCCGCACAGAATTGCAATATAATGGGAAAAACTCGTCTTGTAGGAGTCGGGCATGAGTCACCCGGAACACGCCATTCGGCTGCGGAGCAGCGCGCGCACCAGCACCGGCCAAGTGCGTGAAAATAATGAAGATAATATTCACCTGTGGGCGCGCGGCCCTTATGTTCTGGCGGTGGTGGCCGATGGTATGGGCGGGGCAGCCGCCGGTGAAGAAGCCAGCCGGCTGGCGGTCGAAGCCATCAAATCCGGGTTGATTTTGCGCGGTGGCCGGAGCGCCGAGGCGCTGGAAGGGCTGGACGACGACCAGTTGAAACAGGAACTGCGCGAAGCCATCCAGGAAGCAAACCTGCGGATTGTTGAAAAAGCGGCCTCCTCGCCGGAATTTCGCGGCA
>JAPKMO010000081.1 GCA_026645945.1 Anaerolineae bacterium | reverse complement strand
TTTTATGGATCAGTTGTTCATCTATGAAGGCCGACTGCTGGGCATTGACCTGTTCACCGGCATTATTGACGACCTAGCGCGCCCGCGCCCGATGACCGACGAGGAGCGGCTTAACTTCCTGGCCTTTATGTTCAATACCCAGGGGGCGTATTAACTTAGAGTTTATCCGTAAACCCACCAGACAGTGGGCTTAAGCCCACTGTTCTGCTATCAGATCAATCGGTTTATGGATAGGTTCTTAGCCGACCGGGATTGTCATGCGGAAGGTCGTCCCAGAACCAGGCTGGCTTTCAAAAGCGATTGCGCCGCCATGTGTTTTGATCGCTTGTTTGACGATGGCTAAACCCAATCCCGTGCCGGGGATGACGCCGACGTTGCCGCCCCGGTGGAAATTCTCGAACAGACGCGCCTGGTCGGCGTCCAGGATGCCGATCCCCTGGTCGCGCACCTGGATGACCGCTTGGCCGTCCGCGCAGCGCAGGTCAAAATAAACCGGCCCGCCGTCCGGTGAATATTTGATGGCATTAGACAGCAGATTGTTCAAGATCAGGTACAGGAGATGCGCGTCGAACCGCGCCGCGCTGCACTCCCCCTCGCAGGTAAAGATAACATGATGGGTGCGCTCGACCGTGAGCTGTATTCGTTCGGTCAGCCGGCGGCAGAAGGCGGCCAGATCGCCGGGCTGCGGGTTGAAGTCTAGCCCGACCGTTTCGGCGCGGCTGATCGCCAGCGTGTCTTCCAGCAGTTCGGTCAAATGTTTGACCTGCTGTTTGATATTGTCGTGGTATTCGGCGCGTTTTTGTTGGGACATGCGCTGGCCGTAGTTTTCCAGTACCTGGCTGGAGGAAAGAATGACGGCCAGCGGTGTGCGTAATTCGTGGGATACCATCGAGATAAAACGCGTGCGCAGTTCACTCAGTTCCTGCGCTTCGGCCAGCGCGCGGCGTAGGTTTTCCTCCAGCGCGCGGCGTTCGGTGATGTCGCGCAGGATGACGGCAAAAAAGAGATCGCCGCCGCGTTCCAGCTTGGAAATCGAAGCCTCCGCCGGAAATTCGCTGCCGTCCTTGCGCTGTCCCCAGATGGGGCTGCGTTCGTGCATGGACTGAGACGTATAGGGCGAATCGGCGAACCGCTCGATATGTCTGCGGTGCGACATGGCAAAACGGGGCGGGATGAGCAGGGAAAGCGGCTTTTCGATCACTTCGTGGCGCCGATACCCGAAAATATATTCCGCGCCCTGGTTAAAAAAGACGATTTGCTGCGACCGGTTAACCACGATAATCGCATCTACCGTGATGTCCAAAAGTCCTGCCAGCCAACCTTCCGTCATGCCGCCGCCTGCTTTTCAGGAAAAAAGCCCGAAAATTTCGTTTCCCGGTAAGCTTCATTATATAGGAGTTTTGCTGATACGCATCTATTTATTAGGGGTCAGCCCCGGCTGCCAGCGGGAAGCGTCTCCGACAGGCCGATGGACAGCCGCCCCTGAGCCGGTATCGCCCCGAACAGGATGGCGCAGGCCGCCGGGACAGCCGGACGCGCCGGGCTGTACGTGACCATATAGCCGGCGATGCCGGGGAAGGTCGTCCAGTCATAGGGCGACCACAGCGCCACCACGACGGTTTTTTCCGGCGGCAGCGCGGCGACAAGCTGCTGCTGGCGGGCGTTTTCGACGGCGTTCTGAGTGAAGACGACCACCACCTCGGCACGGTCGGCGGCTTCTACCGACCAGGCGATTTCGATGTCGTCCGGCGAATCGGAGACGCCGACCAGCCGCAGCGCCGGATGATAGGGGCGGCACTCGTTGGCGACCTGCACGCGCGTGGCCGGGTAAACCAGCGCTGCGGGGCGGTCTGCTGCGATGGGAATTAGGTCGTTCCGGTCGAGCGCGACGGTCACGCCGGCCCGGAAAAGCTGTTCCAGGAGCGCCTCGTGCGCCGCCAGGTTAATGCGCTCTGCCGCAGCCAGCGGGTCAAGCGGCTGCCAGTCCAGCAGGCCGTAGCGAGACTTGACGCTGAGGATGCGCCGCGCCGATTCGTTGATGCGTTCTTCGCTGATCTGCCCGGCGCGCACCGCATCTACGACGGCCTGTATCGCCAGGATGTGATTATCCGGGCTGATGTGCGCGCTGAGCAGCACGTCCGCCCCGGCCTGAATCGCCAGGACGGCCGCCGTCGGGTAGGCGTAGCGTGTATCAATGGCGTCCATGTCCAGGGCATCAGTGAGGATGAGACCGTCAAACCGCATTTCCTCGCGCAGCAGGCCGGTCAAAATGTGCGGTGAGAGGCTGGCCGGCAGGTCTGCCTGCGGCTCCAGCGCCGGGTAGGCAATGTGAGCGGCCATGATGGCTTCCACCCCGGCATCTATCGCCGCGCGGAATGGCGCCAGTTCGACACTTTCCAGCCGTTCCCGGCTGAGGTCAACCGCCGGCAGGGTTGTATGTGTGTCCGCGCCGGTCGCGCCATGACCAGGGAAATGTTTGGCAGTGGCGACCACGCCTGCCCCCTGGAGGCCGGCCACAAACCCGGCCAGCGCCGGGCCGACCAGCGCCGGGTCGCTGCCGAAGGAGCGCCGCGCCAGAACGCGGCTGCCCGGCATGGTTTCCAGGTCGGCAACCGGGGCAAGGTTCATATTCACGCCGACGGCGCGCATTTCTTCGGCCACTGCCGCGCCTACAGCAGCGGCCAGCGCCGGGTCGCCGGCGGCGGCCAGCAGCGATGGGGTGGGGAACTGGGTGAAGCCGGTTTCCAGGGCAGCAATCGGGCCGCCTTCCTGGTCGGCGGCCACCAGCAGCGGCAGGCCGCCCGCCTCGGTGATGGTCTGCTGGTAGCGGTTAACCAGCCGTGTGACATCCTCCGGCGTGCCGGTATTGCCGTCCATCAGCACCACGCCGCCCGGCTGCCAGCGCGCCAAAAAGTCGCGCCCGGCTTCGTTCAGGCTGCTGCCGTACAGGTGAACGAAAAACATCTGCGCTACGCGCTGTTCCAGCGAAAGCGCGGTTAGCGGGTCTTCCTGCGCGGCAGTAGGGGAAAACATGATGCACAAATACAAAACAGCGGCGATACGGAGGGGGAAAAATACGCTGCACCGCTGAGTTTTTGAGCTTTTGTGCCGATCTTTAAATCTCACTGGCTCTGTTCGCTGAGGCGGTAGCCGATGCCGCGCACGTTCACGATCAGGTCGGCGTCCTGGCCGGTCTGTTTGAGCTTGCGGCGCAGGTTGCTGACGTGCGGGCGGATGACCTCGCGGGCTTCGGCTTCGTCCACCGTATAACCGCGCACCTCTCGAACCAGTTCGTGGCACGATACAACCCGCCCCCGGTGTGCTGCCAGATACAGCAGCAGGTCGAACTCGGTGGGCGTCAGGTCAATCGGCTGGTCGCCGACCGAAATCTGGTAGCGGCCAGGATAAATCGTCAGCGGGCCGAGCGTCATATTGCTGGTCATCGGTTCGGCGATGGAGGAATCGTAGGCCGAAGCCGCCAGCGGCTCGCCGTCATCATGGTAGGCCGAAGCGGTTGAGTCTTCGGGGGCATGGGTGAGTTCAAAGACGTTGCTGCGGATGGCGTCCAGCAGCGCGCGGCGGCGTTTGAGATTGCGGGAGCGTTCCACCCCGCGAGAGACGCTCTGGCGAATATCCTGGCTGGAACTGGGTTTGATGAGGTAGTCATGTGCGCCCAGGCGCAGGCTTTCAACCGCCGTCCCCAAACTGGCGTAGCCGGTCATCAAGATGACGATGGCATCCGGCGAGAGGTCTTTGATGCGTTTCAACAGTTCCACGCCGGTCAAACCGGGCATTCGGATGTCCGTCAGCACCACGTCGTACTCGCGTTTAGTCATCATGTCAAGCGCTTCTTCGCCGGTGGCAGCTTCGTCCACTTCGTAACCGACGCGCTGGAGGGTCTTGCTGACCGAATACCGGATAGCGCCTTCGTCATCAACAACCAGGATATGGGCAGTTTCGTTGTTATTGTCCATCTCAAACCGCCTCTTGATTTGTTCAAGTTTTTCCTTATCTTATCTTAAGCATACAAGGAATGGATGCTTTTCGCAACTCATGAATGGGATTATGACCGGATTATGTTCACAAAGGCGGGGAAATTCATGAGAATTGCAGAAAGCGAAAATAAATGACCCGCGAATCATCATTTCTCACCGCATAGCGTTCGCTGATTGTCCACACTTCGCCAATGATAATCGCAGCGATCTGGCCGTTGATGACCAGCAGCGGCAGGCGGTCGCGCAGATGTTCCGGGATTTTGCGATTAACCATCCAGCGGCTGAGTTTCTGGGTATGACCGCCCAGCCCCGGCGGCGAAAAACGGTCGCCGGGCCGCCTCGTTCGCAGCGTAACCACCGCATCTTCGTGGACGGCCAGCCGCCCGCCGGACTCGTGCGGCAGTTGACCGGCAAGCAGCCGCCAGCCGCCCGGCAGGGCGGTTTCGCCGGGGACGATTACGACAGCCTGGCTGCCGGCTTCTAGCAGCGGCATCGGTTGGCTGGCGGGTAAGGGAGCATCGGCGCGCTCAATCGCCAGCGTTTCATAATCCACGCGCAGCCGCCAGCCGCCCGGCAGCAGTGCCAGCGCGCCTATCCTTCCCCTCCGCGCGACTTCGGCGGCCTGGACGATGTGGGTATAGGCGATGTCCTGCCGCGACCCGGCGGCCTGTTCCACTGCCCAGGCTAATAACCGCCGCTGTAAGGCCGGGTGCAGGCTGTCAAAGCGCCGCCGCTCGATGTTCGCGCGCCCGCCAATGACCGAAACACCGCCTGTGGAGGCAATTTGCCGCACCTGACCGGCCAGAAAGTCATTTTCGGCGGCGGCGATGTCCGCCAGTTGAACCAGCACGCGCCGGATACCGGGGTTAAGGCGCTCCAGGTGCGGCAGCGTTTGCAGCCGGATGGCATTTCGCAGGTAAGCGACATCCTGGTTAGTGGCGTCCTGGCGCGGATGGAGATCGTGCCGGCGGCAGTAAGCCTCGATTTCGGCGCGGGTGATGCTCAGCAGGGGGCGAATCAGCACCAGGCCGGGAAACCCTGGCAGAGGGGCAAGCGCCGCCATGCCGCTTAAGCCCGCCGTACCCGCGCCGCGAAGCAGGTGCATCAATACCGTTTCGGCCTGGTCATCGGCATGATGCGCCACCGCCACCCTGTCCGCGCCCACTGCTTCTGCCGTCCGCGCCAGAAAGTTGTACCGCGCTTGCCGCGCCGCCGCTTCGATGCCGAGGCCGCCCTGGCGAGCCAGCGCCGGCACGTCGGTGTGTCCCGTCGTCAGGGGAATATTCCACTGCCGCGCAATGTCCTGGACAAAACGAACATCCGCCGCGCCGGCTTCGCCCCGCAGGTTGTGATCGAGAGTCGCGGCGTGCAGGTGACAGTGAAAGTGCGGTGCGAATTGGTGGAGGATATGCAGCAGCGCCAGCGAATCCGCGCCGCCGGAAACGCCGACCACTACCGTGCTGTGCGGGGGAATCAGGTTATTTTGCCGGATACCGCGTTCAACACTCTTAAGCATATCGTCCCTATTGTTCGTTTATTATAACCGTTGGGATGGCGGCGGATGACGATTATTTCAAGTTTATCCCAGAGATGTTATAATGCCGCCGGATTTAACGCCGGTTAGGAGTCTTTTGTGCTAAGTCCGCTCGATTTTGTATTTGGCTTATTTTCGCTGGACATCGGCATAGACCTTGGCACCGCCTACACGCTGGTGAGCGTGCGAGGCAAAGGGATTGTCATCAACGAGCCGTCGTTTGTGGCTCTGGAACGTAAAACCCGCCGCCCGATTGAAGTTGGCGCGCGCGCAAAAGAGATGTGGAGCAAAAACCCTAAAGACGTCCTGGTGGTTCGCCCGCTGCGCGATGGGGTCATCAGTGAATTTGAAGTGACGGAAGCCATGCTGCATCATTTGATCGCCAAAGCGCACGAACAGACCTGGGTGCCGATCCCCAGGCCGCGCGTGGTGGTGGGCATCCCCAGCGGCGTGACGGAGGTCGAAAAACGCGCCGTGTTCGATGCGGCCATCAGCGCCGGCGCGCGCGAGGCGTATCTGATCGAGGAGCCGGTCGCGGCGGCCATTGGCGCGGGGCTGCCGGTGCAGGAAACGCGCGGCAGCATGGTGATTGACATCGGCGGCGGCACGACAGAGGTCGCCATTTTTTCGCTCGGCGGCATCGTCATCAGCCGTTCTATCCGCGTGGCGGGGGACGAAATTGATGAGGACATCGTGCAGTACATGCGTAGCAAACACAACCTGCTGATCGGCGAACCGACCGCCGAAAAGGTTAAAATCGAAATCGGTTCGGCCTACCCGCTGCCCCAGGAACGCACCATGATGGTAAAGGGGCGCAACCTCGTTACCGGGCTGCCGGCGGCAGTGGAGGTCAGCTCGATTGAAATCCGCGAGGCTATCGCCGGTTCGGTGGATATTATCGTGGATACGGTCAAGGATGCGCTGGACGATACACCTCCCGAACTGGTGGCCGACCTGATGGAAAGCGGCATCTGCATGGCGGGCGGCACCAGCCAGCTTAAAGGGCTGACCGACCGCATGACGGATGAGTTGAATATCCGCGCCTGGCTGGCCGACGACCCGATGACCTGTGTGGCGCGGGGCGCGGGGCGCGTGCTGGAGGACTACAACAACTTACGGCGGCTGCTGGTCGGCCTGGAACGCGGCAGCACCCGGCATTAACCCCTGTTGATCTCCCTACGGCTATAATAGGCGAAAGCGAGTGTGAGTGAGGTGGCATTTTGCGAACCTGGCGGTCGAATCGTATGCTTTTCCTGGGTGTATGCCTGTTTATCGGCGGGGCGCTGTTCCTCACCAGCCGGGCCGGCGTGCTGGCCCCTGTAGAGGGAATAGCTGCCGCGCCGCTTAACTTCATCGCCGGGGTTTTTAACCGCCTGGGGCTGGGACTCGGCCAGGGTTTGGAAGACTGGTCGGAGATCGAAACGCTGCGCCAGCGGAATGCCGACCTGGAGGAGGCGCTGGCGCAGTTCCAGAGCGAACTGGTGGAACTGCGCGAGATCGCCAGCGACTACCGGCGGCTGGCCGATCTGCTCGAATATACGACTATCGCCCAAAATCAGCGCGTGGTGGCGGCAGATGTCATCAGCCTGGATCAAAATCCGCAGCTTCGCACCATTGTGATTAACAAAGGCACGCGCGATGGCGTCGCGCTCGGAATGCCGGTCGTCACACGGCAGGGTTTGGTCGGGCGCGTGCAGGACGTGAGCGCCAACGCCGCGCGGGTTTTGCTGGTCACCGATCCGTCCAGCGCCATCAGCGGGCGCTTGCAGACCACCCGCGCCGAAGGCAGCGTGATCGGCCAGTTAACCGGCAATCTGCGTATGACTTATATCCCCCTGGATGCTCAGGTGCAGGAAGGCGACCTGGTGATTACGTCGGGGCTGGGCGGCAACCTGCCGCCGAATATCGTCATCGGCCAGGTGACCAGCAAACGCCAGTTTGAGTTTGAACTGTTTCAGGAAGCCGAGGTTCGCAGTTTGATTGATTTTGGCACGCTGGAAATCGTGCTGGTCGTGACCAGTTTCCAGCCGGTTGACCTGTCGGTATTTGAGGGCGGCGCGGGCGGTTAGGCTCGATGGGGAATTACCTCAGCCTGCCGGTGCTGGCAATAGCGGCGATTTTGCAGTCCAGCCTCACCCCGCGTTTTAGCATCCTGGGGGGCAGGCCCGACCTGGTTTTTTTGCTGGTGCTGTCGTGGGCGCTCAATGCCCCGCTGGAACAGGGGGTCGTGTGGGCGTTCGTCGGCGGCATTCTGCTGGATTTAATGTCCGCCGCGCCGCTCGGCACGTCGGTTATCGGCATGGTTTTGATTGTTTTTGTTCTGGATATTTTCCGCCAGCAGATTTACCGGGTTGGGGTGGGAACAATCATGTGGACGGTGCTGGCCGGGACGCTGTTCCAGCAGACGACCGTGATGGTGCTGCTGCTGCTGGCCGGCTTTAAAGTGCCTATCCTCGACAATGTGGGCTATGTCGTCCTCCCAGGCGTGTTTTATAATTTTGTGTTGATCTTCCCGGTATATTTTTTCACACGGCGGCTTCAAAAGCGCGTGATCGGGCGCGAGCGATTTTTTTCGTAAAGGAGTGGGGGCTGGATAAAGGAAAGAGGCCATGCGGAATCGTATTCTGCCATTCCAGGGGTGGCGGTTGACCTTGTTCCAGGGCATCATGTTTGGTGTGTTCCTGTTTTTTACCATACGGATGTACGAATTTCAGGTCGTGCGCTACCCGGAGTTCCAGGCTGCTGCTGACGAAAACCGCCTGAACGAGCTGCCGATTGCCTCCAAACGCGGGGTTATTTTCGACCGTTACGGCCAACCGCTGGCGATTAACGCCCCCGCCTTTAACGTTACCATCGTCCCCGCCGCGCTGCCGGACAGCGATGCCGAAACCCTGAAAATTTATAACCGGCTGTCGGCGCTGGTGGGTGTGCCGCCGACGGCGGCCATTGCGCGCGCTTCTGGCCGGCGGGTTCGCAGTATCGAGGAGCTGGTGATTGAGGGAGAGGGCATCGCGCCGTTTCGCCCGGTGGTTGTGGCGCAGGATGTGGATTTTCATGCGGCGCTGCAAATCAGCGAGGAGGCGCAGTCCCTGCCGGGTGTGGCCGTTGAGCCGGTTTCGGTGCGCGAGTATCCGACCGGGGCGCTGACGGCGCACATCATCGGTTATATGGGGCCGATTCCGCCGGAGGAAGCCGAAAAGCTGATCGAGGAAGGATATAACCCGGCATTCGACCGGGTGGGGTACGACGGCATTGAGTTATTTTTGGAAGGTATCTTGGCCGGCAAACGCGGCAGCCGCCTGCGCGAAGTGGATGTGGCAGGCGAGGAAATCCGCGAGATTCAACGAATCGAGCCGGTGCCGGGGCAGAACATCCGGCTGACGCTGGATGTGGCGCTGCAAGCGGCGGCGGAACAGGCGCTCAAAAACCGCATCACTCTGCTGAACACGTCGGAGAACCGGATTGTCAGCCAGCAGGGGGTAGTGATCGCCATGAACCCGATGAACGGCCAGATTCTAGCGATGGTCAGCTACCCCGGCTACGATAACAGCCGCTTCGCCCGCGCGATTGATGTGGAATACTACCTCGACGTGCTGGCCGATCCCTTAAAACCGCTGGTGAACAATGCCATCCGGTCGCTGTACCCGCCCGGCTCGGTCTTTAAGGTGGTCACTTCCGCCGGCGTTCTGCAAGAAAGCGTCATCCGACCGGAGAGCCAGCTGTTCGATGCCGGCAATCTGGTGCTGGAAAACCGCTATGCGCCCAACGACCCGGCGGCCTCGCAGACGTTTTACTGCTGGAATCGTGAAGGACATGGCGCAGTCTGGCTGACGCGCGCCATCGCCCAGAGCTGCAACGTGTATTTTTATCAGGTCGGCGGCGGCAATCCCGAAATTTCCTCACAGGTGCTGCGTCCCGGCGGTCTGGGGATTAACGACCTGTTCCGTTATGCTACCATGCTCGGTATCGGTTCGGAGTTGGGCGTGGAACTGCCCGGCGAGAACCAGGGTCGGATGCCCGACCCGAACTGGAAGCGCATCCTGTACGGCCAGAACTGGTCTACCGGCGATACCTACAACGCGGCACTGGGGCAGGGTTATGTGACGGTGACGCCGCTCCAGCTTATCAGCGCGATAGCGGCGGTGGTTAACGACGGCACGCTGTACCAACCGACGATCATTGAGAGTTTCCTGGATGCAGAAGGCGATGTTGTCCAGCCGTTTACACCGTATGTACTGCGGGATATTAACCTGACGAATGCGCCGGATACACTGCATATTCTGCTGCTGGAAGATATGATTATGAAGGGCGAGGACAGCCTGGCCTGCATCTGCGAGCCGGACAGCCGCTTTTACAACCCGCTGCGCTGCGACCCGGCTAACTACCGCAGCAAAGTGGATGTGAATCCTGACCCCTTCCTGACCGACCTACGCGATTATGAAGTTCATATCCCGCTCAACTATGTTTTTAACGGCAGCCTTTGCAATCCCAACCGCTTCGACCCCAACTACCAGCCTGCATTTGTAAGCCCGGAAAATCTGCAAATCATCCGGGAAGGGATGCGCGGCGCGGTGACGGTCGGCACGGCAGAACAGGCCAACCTGCCGTATGTCAGCGTGGCGGGGAAAACCGGAACGGCGGAATACTGCGATAATATCGCCTGGCCGTTGGGTTTGTGTCGCTTCGGCAACTGGCCCGCGCACGCCTGGTTTGCCGCCTACGCGCCCTACGAAAACCCCGAAATCCTGATTATTGGCTTCATTTATAACGGCCAGGAGGGGTCGAAGTGGGCGCTGCCGTTGGTGGTCGAAACGATGGAGGCTTACTATCGCCTGAAAAACGAGCGCGAAGGCCGCTCGCTGCCGTCGGTTCGGCCTACCGTTCCTCCGCCGGTTCAGGGAGCGACGAGCGGAGGATGATTTGAATAACCTCGGTCAAATAAATGATGAATTTACGGCTGTGTGGTGGCCGGCGCTGGTCGTCGGGCTGCTTTCGACGGCTGCTTTTATCTGGCTGGGCCAGACGCCGGTTATACGCGCCCTGGGTTTGGCACTGGCGGTCATCGGCGTGACGATGACGCTTCGCCGTTTTGGAGGCGCGCTGGCCGTTATTGGCGGCCTGGCGCTGGCGTTCAGCCCGGCTTTCTGGTCGCAAACCGGCGGCGGGGCGCAGCCCTTAGCGACTCTTATCCTGGTCATTCTGGGGGTGGCGGCTGCCGGCACGTTTTTGTTATGGTTGATCGGCAGACGCCCGGATTTGGGGCTGGCTGCCGGTATGGTGCTGTTCGTGCTGTTATTCTGGGCGCTGACCGGCACGCCGCGCAGCCTGCGCCTGACGACGCTGCTCACGGCCTGGATGTTGTACCTGCTGGTGGATGCTTTGATGATCGCCAACCCTCGCCCGGAGGCCGGAGCTTCTGTTCAGCTGGGCGCGCGCCATACACTGGGGCTGCTGCTGCTGTTCGCGCTGGGGGTTTTGAACGACCCGCTGTTTATTTTGATGGCTCCGGCGCTGGCGCTGGGTCTGTTGATGTTCAAAACCCGTTTGCCGGCCTGGTGCTGGGTCGCCCTGGCAGTGGTGTTGGTGGTGGGACTGCGCGGCGCGGCGCTGGTTTATCTGGATTCGGACTGGTGGCTGTTCCCGGCGCGGCAGGCGGTCGAGCAGGGCATTCAAGTGCCGTTTGTGATGGCCGATGGCTGGCGCGAGGGTTCTCGATGGGTGTATCTGATTGATATTGTCGTCCGGCAGTTCACGGCGGCAGGCGCGCTGCTGGGGGTGGTGGGACTGTCGCGGCTGTCACGCTGGCATCCGCCGGTGGGCGAAGTGACCATGCTGGCCTACGCGGCTTATGCTCTGTTCGGGCTGATGTATTTTGGCAAGGACAGCTCCGTTTTGCTGCTGCCGCTGTTGATGATTCAGGTCATGTGGATGACCTACGCCGTTTATGCTT
Organism: Anaerolineae bacterium; assembly: GCA_026645945.1. GTDB lineage: Bacteria > Chloroflexota > Anaerolineae > Aggregatilineales > Phototrophicaceae > CFX2. The sequence goes on along the minus strand of JAPKMO010000081.1, from coordinate 9,548 downwards.
TCGGCCAATGGCTGCAAAAAAGCCGCCATCCATCCAGGCTGCACTGGCTGGCCCCTGCCGCGTTTACCCTGCTGCCGTTGGCGCTGCTGCTGCGGATAACCGGCGGCGGATAGCGCATTCTTAAAAACCGGATATAGTAATAAAAATACGCGCAGCAGAGTGTGAGCGTTATGACAGTTGCCATCAAGGGTATCAAAGAGGGTTTGCTGGTTACGCTCCCGGCGGGCGAGGAATGGCAGGCGATCACTGCCGACCTGGCGGAGCGCCTGGATCAGCAAAGCGCCTTTTTTACCGGGGCGCGGATTATCCTGGACGTAGGCGCGCGCCCGGTATCCAAACACGAATTAACCTCGGTGAAGGCGCTGCTGGAACGGCGCGACCTGACCTTGTGGTCGGTGTTGAGCGACAGCGATACGACCATTGAGGCGGCGCAGGCGCTTGACCTTAAAACCAGCACGGCGAACCTGATTCCGGGGCGCGATACCAGCGAAGGCTCGGAGATCAGCCCGGAAGAAGATGGGACTGCCGGAGTGATGATTAAACGCACGCTGCGTTCCGGGCGGGTTGTCCACAGCGACGGGCATGTGGTCGTTCTGGGCGATGTCAACCCCGGCGCGGAGATCGTGGCGGCGGGTGATGTAATCGTTTGGGGGCGGCTGCGGGGGACAGTTCATGCCGGGGCAGCCGGCGACGAAAACGCGGTCGTCTGCGCGCTGGATATGACGCCAACCCAGCTTCGTATTGCGGGGCATATCGTCATCTCGCCCCCGGAAAAACGCCGCCGTCCGAAGCCGGAAACGGCGCTTGTGCGCGATAATCAGATAATTGTGGAAGCCTGGCAGGAAGATAAAGAGGGGCTATGGGCGCGAAGGTAATTACCGTTACGTCGGGCAAGGGGGGCGTTGGCAAAACCACTGCCACCGCGAATCTCGGCGTATCGCTGGCGAGACTGGGCAAAAAAGTCATCCTGATTGATGCGGACGTTGGCCTGCGGAATCTGGATATCGTGATGGGGTTGGAAAACCGTATCGTTTACGATCTGATAGATGTGGTCGAGGGGCGCTGCCAGCTTCGCCAGGCGATGATTAAACATAAACAGTTCCCGGATTTGTTTTTAATCCCCGCCGCCCAAACGCGCGACAAAACCGCCATCAGCCCTGCCGACATGATTCAGATTACCGACAAGCTGCGGCCTGAATTTGACTTCATCCTGATCGATTCGCCTGCCGGCATCGAACGCGGCTTTCGCAACGCCGTTGCCCCTGCTGATGAAGTGTTAATCGTCACCAACCCGGAAGTCTCCGCCGTGCGCGACGCCGACCGCATCATTGGCCTGCTGGAAGCCAACAACAAAGGCCCGGCCAAACTTATCATCAACCGCGTTAATCCTGATATGGTGCGTAAAGGCGAGATGATGTCGGCGGACGACGTGACCGACATCCTCGCCATCAAACTGATCGGCATCGTGCCGGAGGACGAACAGGTTATTCCGGCCTCCAACAGCGGTATTCCGGTTACACTCAACGAAAATTCTCGCGCCGGGGCGGCCTTTCGGAATATCGCCCGCCGTCTGACCGGTGAAAATGTCCCGTTTCTGCCGATGAACGACTCCGGCGGCTTTTTCCAGCGGCTGGCGCGGCTGTTCACCGGCCAAGGCGAGTAGAAAGAGAATCGCCCATGTCAGGCTTTTTCGACTGGATGCGCGGGCGTTCTGCCGCCAAAAGCAGCGGTACGGTTGCAAAAGAACGCCTCCAGTTCGTTCTGGTGCATGACCGTATCAACCTACCGCCGGAGCGTATGGAGGAGATGAAGGCCGAAATTCTGGCCGTCATCTCGAAATACGTGGCTGTAGATCGGGATAACGTGGACATCGCCCTCCAGCAGCGCAACCGGGATAGCCTAATTGTCGCCGAAATCCCCTTTTCGCAAAGCCACGACAGCGACGAAGCCCGCCGCCGCCTGGCGCAAGCCGCCGACGAAACCGCCGACGAGGCGGACGACAGTTAGGCATTTGTCTTTTATTCCCGGCGTGCGGCCATTATAATCAACCAGCGATGTTTAATCAGGATTGACTATGAGTCGTGCCTGGAATTTTTGGCGACAATTTGATTATGTTCTGTTCGGTACCACGCTCCTGCTGATTGTTTTTGGCATATTGATGATCGCCAGCGCCACGCGCGGCGCAATTGACCCCGAACTCATCAGTCGGGTGCCGGACCAGATTCAGTATGCCATCATCGGCATATTTGTGGTGTTCGTGCTGGCGGCGGTGGATTACCGGCTGCTGGGCGGTCTGCATCTGTGGTTGTATGTGGTGATGGTCGGCCTGCTGCTGCTGGTGCAGTTTCTGGGCGTGGTGGGGGATGCCGGCTCGCAGCGATGGATTAACCTGGGTATCCGCATTCAGCCCTCTGAAATCGGCAAAATCCTGATTATCATCACGTTAGGTCATTATCTATCGCAGCGTTATCATGAGATGGGCCGTCTGCGAACCGTGTTCGGCTCGCTGGCGCATATAGCCATCCCGGCAGGTCTGGTATTCATCCAGCCAAACCTGGGGACGACCATTGTTTTCGGCGTGATCTGGTTCGCATTGGTGTGGGCGGCCGGGCTGCGGCTGAAGCATATCGCTCTGTTCCTGCTGGTGATGCTGATTGCCGCGCCAGTAGTCTGGGCGCGTATGGAGACATACCAGCGGTCGCGTATTACCACCTTCATCAACCCTGAAGGCGACCCGGATGCTTTTTACAACATTCAGCAGTCGCGCATTGCGGTGGGTTCCGGCGGCCTGGTGGGCAAGGGTTATGCCAACGGCACGCAGAGCCAGCTTCGATTTTTGCGCGTGCGCCATACCGACTTCATCTTCAGCGTGATTGCTGAGGAGTTCGGCCTGGTCGGCGGCGTTGGGGTGCTGGCGTTGATCGGTGTGGTCATTTTACGCATCTTACGCGGCGCGCGGATGGCCGCCGACCCATTAGGCAGCATGATCTGTTATGGTGTGGCCGCCATCATCTTCTTCCAAACCACCGTCTCGGTCGGCATGAACTTAAACCTGCTGCCCGTCACCGGCCTAACACTGCCGTTCATCAGCTCGGGCGGCACGTCGCTGCTTTCCATGCTGGCCGGCGTAGGATTGGCGGAAAGCGTTATCATCCGCCGGCGGCGGGTGTAAACCCGGTCTTTTAAGCCGGCTGGCGTTGTTGTAATATTACCTCCTACAGTTGGTTTAAACAGAGATTCGATTCCATCCATGACCGATTCACCATCACGCCCGGTGCGGACGCGTTTTGCGCCCAGCCCAACCGGCTCGCTGCATATCGGCGGCCTTCGCACGGCCCTTTTCAACTGGCTGTTCGCCCGGCATCATAACGGCGCGTTTATCCTGCGGATCGAAGATACCGACCAAAAACGCTTCGATCCGACCGCCCTGGATACGCTGATGGAGGCGCTGCGCTGGGCCGGGCTGCAATGGGACGAAGGGCCGGAGGTTGGCGGCGCGTATGGGCCGTATGTCCAGTCCGAACGGGTGGCGCTGTACCAACAGTGGGCTAAGTGGCTGGTCGAAAACGACAAAGCCTACTACTGCTACTGCTCGTCGGAGCGTTTGCAGCAGGTGAATAAGGAAAAAGAAGCCCGCAAAGAGCCGCCCGGTTATGACCGCCGCTGCCGCGACCTGACGCCAGAGCAGCGTGCGGCCTACGAAGCGCAGGGTATCACGCCCGTTATCCGCTTCAAAATGCCGCTGGATGGGCAGACCGTTGTACGGGACGCGATTCGCGGCGAGAGCGTATTCGACAACGCCAACCAGCAAGACGCCGTTCTGCTCAAGTCCGATGGTTTCCCGACCTATCATCTGGCGGTGGTGGTGGACGATCATTTTATGGAAATTTCCCACGTGATGCGCGCCATTGAGTGGTTTCCGTCATTCCCGCTGCACGTTCAGCTCTGGCAGGCTTTCGGCTGGGAAATGCCCGTCCACGCCCACCTGCCGGTGATGCTGAACCCGAACGGCAAGGGCAAGATGAGCAAGCGTAATCCCCCCAGGGATAAATACGGCAACCTTATCCCGGTGATGGTGCATGACTACATACGCGCCGGGTATCTGCCGGAGGCGATGACGAACTTCCTGGCGAACATCGGCTGGAACTTCGGCGACGAGCGCGAATTTTTTACGATGGATGAGGCAATTCAACGCTTCGACCTGGCGCGCGTCAACCCGGCCAACAGCGCCTTCCCGGTGGAAAAGCTGGACTGGCTGAACGGCGAACATATCCGCGCCCTGCCGACAGACGAACTGGCGCGCCGCCTGCGAACTGTGCTGGTAGATGCCGGTTTTGCAGTGGACGACGATCTGCTGCGGCGGGTGACGCCGCTGGTACAGATGCGGCTGAAGACGCTCAACGAGATCATCAGCCTGGCCGGGTTCTTCTTCCGCGACGAGTTTTTGCCCGCGCCGCCGGAAGAACTGATCCAGGAAAAAATGGACGCGCAAAACACCTGCCGGGCCCTGGAACGCGCCTACGAAGCCCTTTCGACGCTGGACGATTTTTCGCACGCCGCACAGGAAGCCGTTCTGCGTCCGCTGACCGAAGAACTGGGGCTGAAGCCCAGGCAGTTGTTCGGGGCGCTGCGCGTGGCCGTGACCGGGCAGCGGGTTGCCACGCCGCTGTTTGAAACCAACGAAATCCTGGGTAAAGACGTGGTGCTGAAGCGTATTAAAACGGCTTCACAAAGTCTGGTTTGTCAGCCTTGAAATCGCCGGACGGGTGTGTTATAGTAACCCTCATCCAACATTGGGGGATAGTTCAACGGCAGAACGACGGGTTCTGGCCCCGTTAATCTTGGTTCGAATCCAGGTCCCCCAGCTTCTGAGCAAGCTCATGTGTATAGCTTGCCCGAATCAATGGAATCAATTCAGGATCAACCTGAATTCGCATGATTTCGAGTGGAATCTGTTCATCCACATCACGGCACAGAAAGCTGACACCCCCAGCACTTGCCACCCGATAATACGGTGTACCCCCATTGGCGCGCCCTGCATTGGAAGTTGATCCTGTCAGCCGAACGAGGTAGCTACCTTCGCTGTTACGGTAAAAGATCATCCCTTTGAGCAGATAATCCTGCCTGCGACGCGCATCACGATTTTGGGTGCGCCGTGCAAGGATTTCTAATCCACGCTCAAACTCTTCTGTCGTAACCAGTGGTTCCCAATTTCCACGTATGGTTTTGGGAGGGATGTTGTTCTTCAAACTCACGACCCAACCCACATACGTCCAGTTATGAAATGTATTGGAAAGTGTGCTGATGTTGTGTTTCCGTTTGCCACTGGCTGATACTTCTACAAAAGGACGATCTGTACGGTGACGATATCCTTGCGCGTGCAGTGCCTCGGCAATTTCGTCGAGTGTCAGACGATCTTCCAGCAGCAAATCCCAGGCAGTTCGCCAAATGGGTGCGCGTTCAGGATCAAGTTCAATCCAATGGGCAACTCGTTCCTGAAGTTTCTTCACATCCTGAGTGGTGCGGGCTTCTACATTGATGTAGCCATCCGGCGCACCATTAGCAAAGCCTCCTTGTTGAAGCTTTGCCAGTATGCCGCCTTTGACCCGTATACCTAAAAGAGCCGATTCCCGACGAGCTAATGTAAAGGAGAGCGCGACAATGACCCGATCATCAGGATCCATTGGGTCAAGATCGGGCTGATTGGCAAAAACAACCTTGATCCCCAATTCATGGATTTCATCAATCGCTCGCAGGGTTTCGGTATCGTTGCGTCCAAAACGGTCTGCACGTTCAACAACCACATGCGAGAACTTACCCAAACGGGCCTCCCCTAACAGACGCTGATAGGCCGCTCTTTCTGGTGTTTTCCCACTCAGCACATCTACGTATTTATCGAAAACGACCATCTCCGAACGCTCTAACACGTTTTTCTCAATAACAAACCGCTGTCGCGCTCATGATAATTCGGGTTTCTGGTTTTCGTCACTGCTTGTTCGCAGGTAAACGGCCCAGCCTGGTTGCGGCGGTGCTGTTGACCTGGTTTTATTACGATTTCGGGGCATAGATGATCCTCAAGACGAGTTGGGTACTCTTTTCTCTCACGACGATACACCAGATTTTGCGTGCTGTGTTTTTTCTTGTTTTTTCGAGACGCATCGGTTTCGACATTATCGGTATCGGTGATGATGCCCTTAGAAAGCAGTTCGGCAACAGCCAGAAGCCTTTTGACCATTTCCTCACCGCTCTGGGGCTGAGACAGCTGATTATGATGCTGTTGGCGAATCAAAAGTTAAGCCATAGCAAGTCGCGCAAAGGCTGAAACACGGGTGGTGGAGCGTTCTTTACCGGACAACCAATCCAGCACTCGCATCAGGTTCATCGCCGCAGCGGTCATTAAATGCTGGAGATGCACTTTGTCCAGACCCCGGTAACGGGTGCGGCGCATTCCCAACACACCGACTGCCTGCGAAATCGTGTCCTCAACGCTTGCCCGCTTCTTGTATGTTTCCTTGAATTCGTCGGTTTGTTCACGGTCTCGCGCAGCTTGCAAGGCACGAAACGCCGGTTCAGGAATAAAGCTGACCTGTCGACCGGATGTGGCGGTGGTGCAGCGTTCGCGCACTGGGCAAGCACGACAAACGGAGGTAGGGAATTGAGCGGATAGGGCAGGTTTGCCACGACTCCCTGTACGTTCGTACCAGTGTTGGGTGGTGTGACCCTGCGGACAGGTTACGGTTCGAGCGTCAAAGTCAATTTTGAAATAGGTTAGGTCATACGCTCCTTCGGTGCTGGCTTGCCAACTGACATCGGAGCGTGTGGGACCGAATAGTTCGACCCCATAATCCGTGTCGCTTTGGGCGAAGGCTAGACCGGACCCATAGCCGCCATCGACTAGGTGCTGACCCGGTAGACAGTTCTTGTGCTCCAGTTCAGCGTGGATCGGCTCGACCACATCGTTATCGGCAGTCGTCGCCAGCGTGGTTTCAACGTGGGTGACTAGATGCGGGGTGTCATCGTCACAGGTTTCGGTCAGGTGTACCTTGTAGCCGACCCAACTGCTTCCCCGTTTCTTGCTCATGCGGGCATCGAGATCATAGGGCGAGGTCAGGATGCGCTCACCGGGTGGTGTATTACCCTTCCTGCGCCAGCGCGGTTGGTCATCTTCGTCCGTGTAGAATTGCAACACCCATACCCGCCTTAAGATTTCTACCTGTGGCAATTGGCCGAGTTCCGGTTTCTCGACGTAAACCTGGGTCAGCAGCGCCATGCCGTCACGCCCAATTTGCTCACCCAGTTCCAACCGTTCGTCTTCTTTCTGCGGGAGACGGTACTCGCTGAAGGGGTGTTCGTAACGCTTGAACCAGTCGGTGGGCACCTATGAGCGCAACCACTCCGGTGCTGCTGTTGCCAGGTCGTTGAGTGCGGCGCGCAGGGTCTCACTAACAAACTCGATGCGGTTCAACTCGCGCACATTTGCCAGAATGTGGGTTGAGTCGGTGCGCCGCTTGCCGCGTGTTTTGAGCAATCCTCACCTTTGAAAGCCTGCCAGCATGATCTCAAAGAGCCGCACTTCGGCACCATGAACAACTAACCGTGACCGGAACTCACTCAACAAGGAAAAGTCAAAGCCCTCATCCGTCAGTTCCAGACTCAGCGCATACTTCCAGTCAATCCGTCCACGCACAGCGTCCGCTGCCTGCCGATCCGTCAGGTTCTCAGCGAACTGCATCACCGTCACCAGCGCTAACCGCCAGGGCGACTCCGCCAGTTGTCCCACCTGTGGAAATAAATCCATGAATTGCTCATCGCTAAACAGCGTCCCTAACTCATCCCGTATCTGCATATAGCGATTTCCCTTGCGGAACGCTGCTTTTGCTACACGGATCGTTTATTCGGGAACATCTGGAATGCAGCGCCGGTGCAGGGTCATTAGATGAACCTCCTCGGCTCAAGCTGAGACAGAAAATGGGACTTCATCGCCCTATTTTCTCTCAAAATCCATCCTACGTCGATTCGCCAACAGCATCTGAGACACTTGAGACTCTCTACGACAGTAGGGGGTCTCTTCTTTTGTGGATGCAGTCATCTGCTGAATTTTAGCTCAAGTGGCACAGGCGGCTCAGGTTGAGACATGTATTTCTACTGAATTTCAAAAAATTCATACCCCTGGCAGAAGGGGTGTGTAGGCTGGAAATGTGATGTTGAGGCAGTTGAGATACCTGAGACGCTTGTTGATCGCATATGCGTTTTTGGCGCTACTGTATCATGCCATCGTGCAGGACACGGAAAGCTAGATGCCGCCCCAACCGCCGCGACAATCCGAACCATAGCGACAGCGCCGCATCCAGTACGCCATTCTGATCGAGGTCGCCGACATACAGCGGATTCAGGCCCACATCTCGTATTAACCCGGCCACCCGTTCCTGATGGGCTTCTGGCCCGATAAAGAGCATGTCACCGCGCTCATCGCCAAAGGTCGGGTTCTGGAAGTTCTCGAAGCCGAGCGTGTTAAAGGCTTTGTAAACGAATGCCCCCGGATGCAGGGACACCATCGCCTGCACAACCGGCTGCTCTGGCGTGTCCCCGCCGTTGGTTGCATCAATGATGATCTTCCCGCCGAGCTCCAGCGACCGAGCGGCATCCAGCATCGCCCTGCCCGGAATAGCGAACAGGATCGCTTCTCCATGCTGGATGGCTTCGTCAATGGCTCCAATCGCGCCCGGCAGATCGTCCATGCGCGGCTTATCGCGCACCCCGAACATCACGTCATGCCCTGCCGATGCCCATACCTTGCCCAATGTACCGCCAATGCGACTGGTGCCAATTACACCAATTTTCACGATTTGTCTCCTTCTGTTTGTTCTTGAATAAGTTGACTCACTGCTCGGTTAGGCAGTGCAAAAAAGACCGCCAAGGCGATATCCGTGCCCAGACTAAGAAAGGGATTGACGATCGCCAGCAGCATTGCTACCAGATACAGCGGCGGCCCAAAGGCATACTGGCGCGAGATGAACGCGATCAGCGCCGGGTCGGTATTCGCGCTGAACAGGCGATTCCGGTACGAAGCATAGCGCCACAACAAGTTGAAGAAGATCGCCACCACCAGCGACCAGCCATTATAGATCATCACCGCAGCCACGCGCTCTTCATACTGCAAATAAGCGGCCATCATTGCTGTGACGAAAGGCACTACGCTGATCCCGAACAACAACAGACCGTTCAACAGTAGCAAGTTGTTATCCGAGCGCCGGATGGCCGTAAACAGACGATGATGATTGATCCACATCACGAGGATGAAGAAGAAACTGATCGAGACCGCCAGATAAGTTGACCACTGATCCAGCAGTGCCCGCACGAGACCGATCTCCGTGACGATCTCATCCGAGGGTCTTTGCAGACTGAATACCAGCAGCGTGATGATGATGGCGATCACGCCATCGCTGAAGGCTTCAATGCGGGCAGTCTCTTTATTCTGTTCGACCATCATGCGCCCCATTCGTTAGAATAAATAACCATTTTGCGGTGCGAGCCTATCCGGTAGTGTA
>JAPKMO010000080.1 GCA_026645945.1 Anaerolineae bacterium | reverse complement strand
CCGGTCAGATCGTTACGAAACGATCAAGGCAGCTTACAATACCAACCCAAACGGCGCTGATTTACTTTTCCTGGCGCGTTCGTGTTATGGAGGGGTTGTTCGGTTCAGAATTGATGGTTATATGAGTACCCCCTGCGGCGCTCATACGCCTATCCATCCGGCCTCGTTTGATAAACGGGTTGATGTGTGGCATACACGCATCAAGGGCGCGCAGTTTTTGCACAGCGATTTTGAGGCCGTTATGGATATGGCCGAGGCCGGGGATCTCATCTATTGCGACCCACCTTACACACATACTCAGACCATTCTGTATGGCGCACAGGCGTTTACCCTGGAACGTTTATTTAGTTCAATAGCCCGCTGCAAGGCCAGGGGCGTATATGTGGCGCTCAGCCTCGATGGTTACAAAAAAACGGGCAAGCAGTCCTGCCTCATACCATTTCCACCCGGACTTTTCGAGCGCGAGGCTTTTGTTAACTGCGGGCGCTCCATGCTGCGGCGCTTTCAGATGGAAGGCCAAACGCTCGAAAACGAGGAAGTGGCTGATCGTCTCCTGCTCACATATTAACAGCCCTGTCGGCCAATTAATCGGGATACCCGGACACAAAAAGGGCGCGTTTTGCACGCGCCCTCGGTGAGATCAAAAGATCGGGGAATCTTCCCCCGGCGGTTTTACTGCTCGACGGTTTCGCTTTCTTCTTCGGCTTCCTCGTCACGCGGCGGCAGTTCCAGCGCGATCAACTGGTTGAGCAGGTCGCGGAAAGCGGCTTCCGGCAGCGCGCCCGGCTGGCTGAAGACGACCGTTCGCTGTTTGATAAGCATGATGGTCGGGATGCTCATGATGCGGAACGCCTGAGACAGACCGGGATTTTCATCCACGTTAACTTTGGCAATGCGGACTTTGCCGGCGTATTCCTTCGCCAGTTTTTCCAGGGTGGGGGCGACCATACGGCATGGACCGCACCATTCCGCCCAGAAGTCAATCAGCACCGGCAGGTCGTGGCTTAGGACTTCGGCCTCGAAGGTGGCATCCGTCACATGCACGGGCTTATCATCTACAATCATTTGGCTCACAGGGGTTTCTCCATTCTCTTCAACCTGGGCGGGCTGCTGTTCCCGAACAGCAGCCTCTAACATTTCGACCGCCAGAGGAACATCCGTCCCCCAGGGGCGGCTGCGGCGCACGACTTCCTGGCCGTTGAACCAACCAAGCAGCAGCGGTTTGCTGCCGGCATCAAAGCGCGCGGCGGCCTTCGGGTTAGCCGACGGGTCAAGCTTCGCAACAGTGATTTTCTGGTGTTCGGCGGCGGCTTTTTTGAAGGCGGCGGCGAAATCCCCGCGCAGCCCTTCGCCGTTGGAAACCAGGATCAGCGCCGGTTTGTCGCCTTGCAGTACGGCATCCAGAGTGTCGTCGGTTAAAACGATCGTTTCTTGCATAAGTTCCTCGAAGTGGATGTGGGACGTTACAGGATTATAGACGCCGCCAGACCGCCCCATATTACTTTTGAATCGGCGCGGGCTGCCGGCTACAATTGGCCGGGTTTGTCATCTGTGCCGGGGATACAACGTTATGCCGCCGATTGCGCTTACGCTGTTTGTCGTCCTGTTCGCCGCCAGCGCCGTTCTGGGGCTGCGGCCTGCTTACGATCCATCGCTCGGCCAGGGCGCGCTGAACGCCGTATTGGGCAGCGCGTTTTTGTACCTGGCGATTGGCCTGCTGGCGCGCACGACCGCCGCTGCGCGCGCGGTCGGGGCGTTGGTGACGCTGGCGGGCGGCGTTTTTGCCCTGTACTTCATCTCCCAGTTCGCCTACCACAACTACCCGGATACCCCCGCGCTGATCGAACGCCTGGGAAACCAGACGACCTTTCTGCCCCCCATCTGGCTGATGTATCTGCACCCTAACGGCGTGGCGACCCTGCTGGAAGTGCTGCTGCCGCTGGCGGTGGCGCTGTTCCTGTCCAGCCGGAAGCTGCCGCTCAAAATTTTATGCGCGTTTGTTATCGTTGTGATGCTCTACGCTGTTTTTCTGACCTTCTCGCGCGGCGCGTGGATTGGCCTGGGGACGGCGGCGGCGCTGGTCTTGGCGCTGGCGCTGGCGTCCCGGCTGCCGCGCGACCTGGCGATGGCCGCCATCGTCGCCATCGTGGTGCTGGCGGCGGGCGGCGTGGTTTTCGTCCTGGCAGGCGGCATCGAGCGGCTGCCATTTTTGCAGTCCACCGTCGCCGCCGCCGAAAGCCGCCTCACGCTCTACCGCAACGCGCTTTATCTGGCGAGCGACTATGCCTATACCGGCATCGGCTTGGGCGATACCTTTGCGATGGTCTATTCTCGCTACAGCCTGCTGATTTTTGTCCCTTTCCTCACCTACGCGCACAATCTCTTTTTGTCCGTCTGGCTGGGGCAGGGGCTGCTGGGGCTGCTGGCGCTGGCGGGAATCGTCGTCACCTTTTACGTGCTGGTGGCGCGGGTTACGCGCCGCGCCGCGCCGGACGCCCTGTTTCATGGCGCGTGGCTGGGCGTGACGGCTACGCTGGTACACGGCCTGACCGACTCCCGCCAGTATATCGAAAGCCCCTGGGCCATGCCCGCGCTGTTCATCGCGCTTGGTCTGACTGCTGCTTTGGGGCGGCTGGCGCTGCGGGAGCAGCCGTTTGAGCGTCCCCGGCTGGCGGTGCGGCTGGCCGTCCCGGTGGTTATCGGCGCGGCGGCAGTGGTCGCGGCGCTGGCGCTGAATGTGCCGCTGCGGGCGCTGTGGGCCGCCAACCAGGGCGCGGTGGACGAAACGCACGCCGAACTGGCGCCCGGCCTGGACGAAACCCGGCGCGCCGAATTGCGGGAATCGGCCATCCAGCACTACCAGGCGGCGCTGGCGCTCGACCCCGGCCAGCCCAACGCCAGCCGACGGCTCGGCAATCTGTACGTCGCGCTCGAACGGTATGACGAGGCTGTTCCCCTGCTGGAAAGAGCCGCCGCCGCTGAACCGGAGTATCCGGGCGCGGTCAAAGGACTCGGCCTGGCTTACGTGTGGGTGGGGCGGACGGAGGACGCCGCGCGAACGCTGGCGCGCCTGGACAACCGCCGCGACATAGTGAACGAGCTGTATACCTGGAGCGCCTTCCAGGGCGAACAGAACCGGCCAGACCTGGCCGCCTACGCCCGCGAAACCGCCGACCGTCTGGACGGCATGTAGGGCGGCGCTACCGCCGGGGCAGGCCGAGCAGCAGCGCCAGCGGCCCCAGCAGCAGCACCCACATGGCTGCCCCCAGCCCGACCTGTTCCGCCAGCAGGCCAATGCCCAGCGGAATCAAACTCTCGACCAGGCCGAACACGGTGCCGACCGCCATCACCGAGCCGCTCTGCCCTGGCATGGAGGAGTACAGCCGCCCCTGTAAAATGGCGTACCAGCCGGCGTTAAAAAACCCCATTAGCGCCAGCGCGGCCAGCTTGAGCGCCGGGTTTTCCACCAGCAGAAACGCCGGGAACAGCGCCAGTTCCAGCGCCGCGCTGATTCGCAGGTAGGCCACCCCGGACACACGCTCCAGCAGTGGGATAAGCAGCAGATCGCCCACCAGCCCCACGCCCGTCCACACCGCAACCGCCGCCCCGGCTTCGATTTCGCTCGCGCCCACCACATCCACAAAGTACAGCGCCAGATAACCGAGCAGCACGTCCAGCATCAGGTCAGAAAACTGGAGCAGAACCAGCCAGCGTATGACTTCGCGCCGCCGCAGCGCCCGCAGCGCGTCCCGCGCGCCCTGTAAAAAACTCGCCCGCGCCGCCCCGGTTTCGTGGCCGTTGGGGAAGGGGAAACGCCGCGCGACCAGCACCAGCGCCAACGCCAGCGCCGCCAGGAGAAAAACGACTTCTCGCCAGCCGCCGCCCAACCCGACCGCCGCGCCCAGCAGCAGCGGCCCGGCAACCACGCCCAGCGACCCGGCCAATGCCCAGCGCGCCATATTCTGCTCGTGGCGCGCCGGGTCAGAATCCATCAGGGCCGCCTGCGATAGGCTGACGAACGCGCCGGACGCCGGATAAAGCAGGATGAAGGAAACCATCAGCAGCCCGAAATCCCGGCTGACGCCCGTGAGCAGCAGCGCCGCCGCGAAACACAGCCCGCCGCCCAGGATGATAACCCAGCGCTTCCACACGTCGCCCAGGATGCCGAGAAACGGCTCGATGAAACCGGCGATCAGTCCGGGGATGGACAGCAGCACCCCCACCTGGGCATAAGTCAAACCCAGGTCGTCGCGGATGAGCGGCCAGGCCGCCTCTCGCACGCCGAATACCAGCTCGTCCAGCAGTTCGATGGCAAGCAGCGCCATCACAAAAACCGACGCTTGATGCAGCCGCCGCTGTGTTTTGACCATCATATACGGTTGTCCTTTCTGATCTGATATGGGCTGCCGTCTCGACCGGACGGCGCAGGGAATCAAAAACGGCGAGACGCGCGCGGCGCGATTCGCCTGAAGCCTTCACGATATACGGTTGGTGGTCAATCAGGAACTAATTGGGCGGGTGCATGGCCGATTCCCTGCCTCGTCCGAATGGTAAATTTAATAATAAATGCAACGCGGCCTCAAACGCAAGGGGCGATTATGAGCAATGGCACCTCTTGCCCGTGACGGATGGCACTTCCCGCGCCATACGCGCCTTTGTAAAAACCCTCGATGTTTATTTAACCTCGCTGAATGAGGGGAAAATCCGTGAAAATCTTTTTTGTCCTGCTGCTGGCGCTGGCCGTTTTTGGCCCGGCGCACGCGCAGACGCCCGACGATCTGAGGGGCGCGGTCATCGAAAGCGAGTTCGTCGCCACCCATTCCGCCGCCGACATCAACCGGATGATCGCTTCGTTTTACCCCGCCGAGCAGGTTTTGCCGGCCCGCTTCGCCGCCGACGAGTACCGCGTGCGGTTCGGCAGCCTGTATCAAAAAGACCAGCCGATAGAGATTCTGGCACAGGTTTTCATCCCGCGCGCCGAGCAGCCGGCTGAGTTTCCCGTGTTCGTCATGGGGGCCGGTTCGACCGGCCTAGCCGACAAATGCGCGCCTTCGCAGGAGCGGCCCGCCGTCCAGAGCTGGGGCAATTACAAAACGTTTTTGCTGACCATTGCCACCCAGGGATATATCGTCATCATGCCGGATTACGCCGGTTTTAACGACCCCGACCGCATCCAGCCCTACTATGTGGCTGAAATGGCGGGCCGCGTTCTGCTGGACGCCGGGCGGGCGGTCTATGGCCTGTTTGCGCCGGAGGCCGGTTACGCGCAACCGGAAAACGCCGCGCCGCTGGATGCGGTTTTCGTGGCCGGTTATTCCCAGGGCGGGCAGTCGGTTTTTGCCGCCAAAGACCTGTGGGCGGCCTATGCGCCGGAACTGCCGCTGGCCGGCATCATCGGCTATGCCCCCGTCACCAACATGCAAAGCCACATGCTGACCCTGCCGCAGCTTACGCCCTACCGCCTGTACGCCTGGGCGGATTATTACGGGGCGGACAAAGTGCCGCTGGATGAAATTTTTACCGACTACTGGCTGCCCACCCTGGAAGACGACGTATTAAACCTGTGCGTGATGGATGCGGTCGGGCATTTTAGCGCCAACCCGGCGGAGATGTACCGCCCGGCCTTTTTAGAGGCGCTCCAGAACGGCACGGTCGGCGCGCTGTTCCCGGAACTGGATGAACTGCTGGAACTGAATAACCCCGGCTTCGTGCAGAACAACATCCCGGCGCTCATCGTCCAGGGGACGGAAGACCGCACGCTGCCGATGGCCGTTCACGAGCGGTTCGTGGAGCGTTACTGTGCAGCGGGCAACCTGCTGACGGAACTCGTTCATGCCGGTGTGAACCACTTTAATGCCCGCCAGGTCAGCTATCATGAGGTGCTGGACTGGATGCAGCAGATCGTTGGCGGCCAAACGCCGCCCCAGGACTGCCCGTAGCGCAGTTTCCGGTTACAATCTGCCGGCTGGTTCGTCTTTCGACTAACGACCAGAGACTAATGAATAAACGGAAAAGAATGAGCCTGACAGACAGTGGGCCGAAGCCCACTGTCAGCTTTGGCCCGCTATAAGCCCACTGGCAACG
The DNA here is from genome assembly GCA_026645945.1 of Anaerolineae bacterium. Classification (GTDB taxonomy): domain Bacteria; phylum Chloroflexota; class Anaerolineae; order Aggregatilineales; family Phototrophicaceae; genus CFX2. The sequence continues at coordinate 14,999 of JAPKMO010000080.1, read as the reverse complement.
GGCTGAAGCCCGCTGTCCGCTTAATAAGCCCGCTGTCCGCTTAATAAGCCCACTGGCAGCGGGCTGAAGCCCGCTGTCCGCTTAATAAGCCCACTGGCAATGTGCTTCAGCCCGCTGTCCACTCAGGATCAGGCGCAGTCTAATAGGTTGGTTTATCCATAAAGACTGAACCGGACTGTTTCTGCCGGGGGCGAGCCGCCGGTTTGCCCTCTGGCCGCATTTTTCGCATAGTTTTTCCCCGCGCGGTCGTATATACTAACCTTACACGGAGTATTAACGGAGGTGAAGATGTCGAACGCGCCCGGTTCTAGCTCGCCCGCGCCCAGCCGCCCGCATATGCCGGCGGATTACGGCGTGCCGGCCACCACCGATGGACTGCTGCCCTGGAGCTATGTGGTCGAACGGCTGACCGCCGCCCGCAATTACTGGATTGGAACAGCGCGCCCGGACGGGCGTCCTCATGCCGTGCCGACCTGGGGCGTATGGGTGGACGATACTCTGTTCTTCGGCGGCAGCCCGGAAACGCGCTGGGCGCGCAACCTGGCCGCCAACCCCGGCGTATCGGTACACCTGGAAAGCGCCGATGAAGTGGTCATCCTGGAAGGTTCTGTCATCAAACTGACCGAAACCAACGCCGACCCCGCCCTGCTGACGCGCCTCGATGACGCCTACGAAGCCAAATACAACATGCGGCACGGCACGCCGTTCTGGCGGCTGCGGCCCACGCTGGTGCTGGCCTGGCGAGATTTCTTCAAAACGGCCACGCGCTGGACGTTCGACGGCGCGTAAACCAGCTTCTGCATATCTGCCCGGCGCGGAAACGGCTCGCGCCGGGGTGAACCCTACCCGCCTTTCCCGTCCCCGCGTATAATGAACACTATTCAGGTTAACCCCATCATTTGAGGCACAGACGATGTTAGAAAAACTGGCGGGTATTGAAGCGCGTTACGATGAACTGGAACGGCTGATGGGCGACCCGGCGGTGGTAAACGATTATACGAAAGTGGCCGAGTATTCCAAAGAACGCGCCAGCCTGGAAGAACTGGTCACCGTTTACCGGGACTACAAACGCGGTCTTCACCAGTTGGAAGACGCGCGCGCGATGCTGGAAGGCGAAAACGACGCCGAGTTGATCGCGCTGGCGGAGGAAGAAATCGCGCAGCTGGAGGCCAGCACCGAGGCACTGCGGGAGCAGCTTAAGCGGCTGCTGCTGCCGAAGGATGCCCGCGACGAAAAAAACGTCATCATGGAGATTCGCGCCGGGGCTGGCGGCGACGAAGCCGGCCTGTTCGCGGCGGATTTGTTCCGCATGTACAGCTATTATGCCGAAAAACGCGGCTGGAAAATTGACATCATCGAACAGAGCGAAACCGGCGTGGGCGGCTTCAAACAGATCGTTTTTGAGGTCAAGGGCAAAGGCGCCTACAGCCGCCTGAAGTTTGAAAGCGGCGTGCATCGTGTCCAGCGCGTGCCGGAAACCGAAGCGCAGGGGCGCATCCACACCAGCACGGTGACGGTGGCGGTGCTGGCCGAGATAGACGAAGTGGACGTGCAGCTTCGCCCGGACGACATCCACGAGGAATTCACCCGCGCCGCCGGGGCCGGCGGCCAGCACGTGCAGAAAAACTCGACGGCGGTGCGGCTGGTGCATATCCCCAGCGGGCTGGTGGTGGAGGTGCAGGACGAACGCAGCCAGCTTCAAAACCGGATGCGGGCGCGGCAGATTTTGCTGGCGCGGCTGTACGAAATCGAGATGGAAAAACAGCGTTCGCAGCAGGAAAACGAGCGCCGCAGCCAAGTTGGCACGGGCGACCGGTCAGAGAAAATCCGCACGTATAACTACCCGCAGAACCGCGTCACCGATCACCGCATTAACGTCAGCAGTTACAACCTGCCGGCGGTGATGGTGGGCGAGCTGGACATATTCATTGACGAGTTGATCGCGCAAGACCAGGCGGAACGGCTGGCCGCCGGCGGCATGGGGGCGTAAACCGCCGGGGCGATTCGGGAAAAATCCTGGCGCAAAAACCGTAGGGGCGGGTTGAGAAACCCGCCCCTGCTTCGCTTAAAACCAGCCGCGCCGCTGGAAGCGTTCTTCCGCCCAGGGGTCGCCGTTGTTGTGATAACCCGCCTGTTCCCAGAAGCCGGGTTTGTCGGTGGCGCTGAATTCCAGCGCCCGCAGGAACTTGGCGCTTTTCCAGAAATACAGCTTCGGAACCAGCGTGCGAACCGGCCAGCCGTGATCGGGTTCCAGCGGTTTGCCATCATATTTATAGGCCAGCAGCACGTCATCGTCCAGCATGGCTTCCAGCGGCGTGTTGGTGGTGTAGCCATATTCGCAGTGGGCGATGACGAAACGCGCCGCCGGTCTGAGGCCGAATAACTTCACAAAGTCCCGGAACAATACGCCTTCCCATACCGTATCAAACTTACTCCAGCGGGTGACACAGTGAATATCGGTTTTGACGGTGACGGTGGGCAGTTTGGTGAATTCGTCCCATGTCCAGCGGCGTTCGTTTTCCACCTCGCCGAACACGCGCAGGTCCCAGGTGGCCGGGTCGAACGGCGGGGTTGGCCCGTAAGTCAGCACCGGGAACTTGTTGGTCAGCGATTGGCCGGGGGGCAGGCGGCCTTCGCTTTTGATGCGTTCTTCCTCGCTGCGGCGTTTCAGGAAATCCAACTCGCGCTCTCCTTCTAGCAGGCGAACGATAGGACAGTGGGCTTCAGCCCACTGTCCGGGTTAGAGATATTCTACAATAACTTCGATGAAAAATGAGGCGCGCGGTGATGAGTGGAGGATAAGACCGGCGCTTAGTTAAAAGGATTGGTGAGCAGTTCGATTTGCAGCTTCATCAGGCCAAGCATGATTTCATCGCCGTTACGCACCGGGTATTTTTCCTCCGGCTTCAGCCATTCCCCGTTCAGGCGCGTACCGTTAGCGCTGTGGTTATCCATGATAACCACCCGATCACCGTCCAGCGTGATGATGAGATGCTCGCGGGAAACGCCCATATCGCCAGCGTTGAAGGCCCCCAGGTCTACATCCGGGTAAAAACCTTTTTCCGGGAAGGCGCGGCCCACCACCATCGTACCTTCCAGATCAAAAATCATCTTCATCTGAAGCTGGACAAGCTGGAGTGCGATCCGCCAGGGGCGCGGCATCCCCAGGTCAATAGCCTTAATTTCAGGAATAGCGGTATCCGTTTTGGGTTCCTGTCCAAGTTTTCGCGTTTCGCCTGCTGACATTCATCTACTCCCCTACACTTTGGTTTAAGTATATCATGGCTGAGTCGCGGAAAACTACGCCTGCGGCTGGGGCTAAACATTTTTTAGTCATTTTTTATAACCGGCGCAGCCGTCGGCAGGTTACGGGAATTTTAACCCAGGCCGGCAATCTTTTTCGGTGCATTTGTTATAATAGAACCTTGAGGTTAAAAACGCTGGATGGAAGAACAATGGCTGTGCAACCTGCCGAGACATTACTGGTCAGCACAAATGGGGACGAACTGATACGTTCGTTAAACCCCAGCGCCTACCACATTCACACGGTAGGCGATGTGGGGAAAGCGATGGAAACGCTGCGAGACGCGCGTTACGATATTATTCTGCTGGACGACGCGCTGTTTTCCAGCGACATTTTTGATGCTGTAAAGGAGATCAAACGCCGGGTGCCGCTGATCCCGGTCTTGGTGCTGTCGAAAAACGCCGATGCGGCTTACCAGACCGACCTGATGGAAGCCGGGGTGGACGACTTCCTGACCGGCGATTTATCCAGCGAGGAACTCCAGCGCCGCCTGCGGCTGATTTTGCGCCAGCAGCGGCAGGCGCGCGTCCTGGCGCAGCGCAACCAGAATTTGCAGTCGCTTACGCTGCTGTCGCGCCGGATGTACAGCGCGACCGACCCGCATAGCTTGATTCTGGACACGATTGATAAAGCTTGCGCCACCTTCAAACTTTACGGCGTGGCGATTGCGCTGCACGAGGACAACCCGTTCCAGTTGTTCGCCGGGCGCGAGGGGTGCAGCGCCGACGGCTCGTTTTTTGAAAGCATTCTGTATTTAAAGGATTACGATCCTTTCCGTCGCGTGATCCGCAGCGGTTTTGTCCAGGTGTTCCAGAACATTGTCGCTGACCCCAACTACATGCCAATACCGGCCCTGCCCGCGCCGGAGTCGGCCATCATCGTGCCGCTGAACTACCAGGAACACAAATTGGGGGCGATGGGCGTTTTTGGGACCGGGCATCTGCCGGTCGGCCACGACGACCTGCTGCTGTACGAACTGTTCGCTTCTCAGTTCGCGGTCGCGCTCAATAATGCGCGCCATTATCACAGCCAGCGCATCAGCGCCCAGTCCAGCCAGCATTTGTTACGCGCGTGGCAGCGGTTCATCGGCTTGCAGTCCTACGACGAGATGGCCGAAAACCTGCACCGGCTGGTTGAGGAAATCCCTAATGTGGCGCAGGCGCTGGTGTGGATGTACCCGCCCGACCTGAGCGATACGATGACTATCGTTAAAACCCGGCAGGACGAGACGGTCAAAATCTTTCGCCAGCTTGAACAGGATGGGGTGGTGAACAACCTGATCGGGCAGTTGGACGAACGGCGTTTGCAGCCGATGATGCTTCAACCCGGCATCGGCCAGAAAGACCCGCTTGGCCCGCTGTTTAAGGCGCTGCGCGGCCAGCAGCTTTTGCTGGTCGCCATCACCGATTCGGCGCGGCTGATCGGCGGCATCATCGCCAGCGTATCGAACAGCCGCCAGTACAGCAGCGAGGATGCCCAACTGCTGATCGCCAGCCTGGCCCATGCTACCGGGCTGGCGCTGGAGCGCACGACCCTGATCGAAATCACCACCCAGCAGAGCGGGCGACTGGAGGCCCTGCTGCGGAGCATTTCGGAAGGCATCTTTTTCGTGGACGACACCGGCCATGTGGCCTTCTGCAACCCGCAGTTTACCGAGATGACCGGCATCAAACCGTCCGAGGTGCTGGGTTACGACTCTTACAATCTGCTACACGACCTGGCGCGCCGGTCAGGGGATGAGGAGCGCATCCTGAACCAGCTTCAGGAAGCGGTAAGCCGCATCCTTAGTTCCGATACGCAGGTGAACGAGGATTACCCGATTGTCGAAATCACGCTTGGCGACCCCAGGCGGAACATCCACGTTGAATTTATGATGATCGCGGGGGTGGACGGCAGCCGCCCCGGTTGGGCCGGCGTCGTCCGTAACAACCTGCGTTTTAAGACCATGTTCGGCAGCCAGACGCTGCTGCTCGATATGATGTCGGAGCGCATCCGTGTGCCGTATGCCCAGGTGCGCGGCCTGCTGACTACCCTTAACGAACAGCACAGCCGGTTTACGCACCGCGAACGCGCCCGCTTTTTGCGCCAGCTTGAGGACAGCGTGCAAAGCCTCGGCCACCTGTGGGATAACTTCCTGGAAATGTATAATCTGGAGGTTTCCGGCCTGGCGCTCAGCCGCGAGCAGGTAGACCTGTATGAAATCATCCAGCGCGTGATTGACAGCCGGGCATTCGCGGAACACCGCCGCCAGATTCAGATCAAAGCGCCGGCCCGGCTGCCGCTGGTGGAGGTGGATGAACTGCGGCTGGAATTGGCGATCAGCAATGTGCTGCACAATGCCATCCAGTTTTCCTCAAAAGGTTCGCCAGTGAATGTGAGCCTGGAACACCGGGATGACGAACTGCTGATCGTGATCGAAGACCGGGGAATCGGCATCCCGCGCGAGCAGTTGGGGCGCGTTTTCGAGCCGTTTTTCCAGGCCGGCAACAACCCCAACGAGGAGGGTGCGGGTCTGGGGCTGTACCTGGTGCGCGAAATCGTGCAGCGGCACGGCGGCAGTGTTGGCATCGCCAGCGAACCGGGCAGCGGCACAGTCGTTACGCTGGCGCTGCCAGTGAACCTGCGCGAAGAAAACTCGCGCGCCATCCCGCAGCCGCCCCCGGCGGCGGCCATCGCTGGCACAGCGCCGCCTCGCCGCGCCGAAGCGCCGGAGACGCCAGGGCGGGCGTTTAACGGCAAGCGCGTTTCCGACCGGCCTCCGCAGACGATCATGGTGGTCGAGGGGCGCTCCGGGCTGATTCCGCACCTGTGCAGGCAGTTGGAAGCCGAAGGTTACGAGATGATCGCCTACCGTTCCGGCGAGGAGGCGCTGCGGGACGTGAACAGCATCCGGCTGGATTTAATCCTGTTGGATGTCAATTTGCTGGACGCCAACGGGCTGGACGTGTGTGAGCGCATGTGCAAACGCACCGAAGTGCCGATCATCATGCTGGCGGACGAAGCCTCTGAGGCCGAAAAGGTGCGCGCGCTGATGCTGGGCGCGGACGATTATATCGCCAGGCCGATTAGCGACGAAGAACTGATAGCGCGGGTGAACGTGATTTTCAAACGGCGGCGCATCCCCGACCGCACCCGCGAGCCGCTTGACCTGGGTAATCTGTATATTGATTTCGCCCGGCGCGAGGTGTTCCTGAACAACAAACCGTTGGAACTGACGCGCATCGAATACGATCTTTTAAACGTGCTGGCGGTGAACCAGGGGCAGGTGCTGACGCATAAACAGCTTCTCGAAAAAGTGTGGGGGCCGGAATACCAGGCCGAAACGCAGTACTTGTGGGTGAATGTCAGCCGGCTGCGGAAAAAGCTGGAGCCGGCGGTGGACAGCCCGCGTTACATCCACACGCAGCCCGGCGTGGGTTATGTTTTCCGACCATCATAGACGCTTAAGATGTCGCGCTTAACCGGGGACAGTGGGCCCTAACAGTGGGTTTAAACCCACTGTCCCGTGTTTCTACGATCTTCCCCGCACCTCGTAAACCATGCTGACAAAGGAATAAACCATGGCGAAAAAGCTCATTATCATCACTCTGGCGGTTCTGCTGCTGTCGCCGGCGGTTTTGGCGCAGGGTGAAAGCGCCGTTTACACCGCGCCGGATGAGTTGTTCAGCTTTCGCTACCCGGCGGGCTGGACGCTGAGTGATGACGGGGATAATCTGCTGCTGCGGTCGCCGGAGGGGCTGATCGTCGGCGTGCTGTCCCCGGACGTGGTTTCGCGGGTGGCCGCCAGCCTAACGCCGGCGGAAACGCTGGATTTGCTGCTCAACTTCACCGAGTTTCCGGCCGGCGCGGCGGCAGAGGAAATCACCGTTGGTGGTTATGCCGCCGCGCGCGCGTCCTTCCGGCAGAGCGACCAGTTAGAAGTGGTCGCGGTGGCCGTCCGCTACTCCGAGGCGAACACGACTATCGTCCTGGGCGTAGCCGAAGCCGAGCAGCTTGCAGCGGTTGAAGCCGTTGTGCTGGCGGTGGCTGCCAGCCTGAACGCGGGCAGCACCCCGGCGGAAGTACCCGCCGAGGCCGTCACCGAGGCCACTGCTGAACCGGATGAACCGCTGCCGGAAGGCGTTTTGTTCCAGGATGATTTTGAAGCCGGGTTAAAAGACTGGTGGGTGGTTTACCAGGGTACGCCGAGCATCGTGCTGGACGGCGGTAACGGCGCGCTTCAGGTGGGCAGCGACGAAGCCTTTTACCTGACGACCGGGGCGGACTGGACAGATTATGCCGCCGAGATGCGCGTCAAAATCACGCAGGCGGATGGCATCAGTGGGTTGGTGGGCGTGCGCTTCGACCGGGAGAAGGCCAGCGCGTATGCCGCCTTTTTCGACACCGAGGCCGGCAGTGCCGGGCTGGCCTACTTCTTCGGCTCGCAGAGTTTCAACATTCTGTCCACCAGCCGGATCAATCTGGCAGTCGGCCAGTGGCATGACCTGGAGGTATCGGTACAGGGCGACCAGGTGGAACTGCGTTTCGGCGGCCAGCGCACCAACTGGCTGACCAGCACGCAGTTTAAACAGGGGACGCTGCTGCTTTACGCCGCGCCGGGCGCGGAAATGCTGGTGGACGACATCGTAATCCGCGATCTGCGCGGGTGAGCGGTTTTTGGGGCGCGCGCGCCCCGCGTGTTAAGATACGAACCGGGCCGGACTGACGTTATATTGAACCATTCGCCGGATTCGGGCATATTTTAGGGAGAAAGTTTGATATAGGGCGGTTTTATGGGCAGACGATGCCGGTGGCTCGTTTTATGGGTGGCTGTTCTGTTGTCCCTGGCCGGGGCCGCGCTTCCGGCCAGGGCGCAGGGTATCAGCATTGCCGTGCAGGCCGGTTTTGACGGTTTGTTCCGGGAAAATCAATGGCTGCCGCTGTACGTGCAGGTGGGCAACGATGGCCGCGCGGTTGAGGGGCGGCTGCTGGTGCGGCCAGAAACCTCCGGCAGCGGCATCAACAACACCTACAGCCTGCCGATCAGCCTGCCGGAAGGCGCTCGAAAGACCGCTTTTTTGTACGTTTCGGCCAGGAGCTTCGCCACCCAGGTGCGCGTCGAACTGGTGGACGCGGACGGCGTAGTGCTGGCGTCGCAAACGGCAGGACTGCGTTCGATTGAAAGCCAGGATCAACTGGCGGTGGTCATCAGCGACGCGGTGGCCGGCACAACCGACCTGACCAACGCGCGCGGCGGCGGGTACGCCGTTTTCCAGGCCAACTGGTCAGTTGCCAACCTGCCGGATCGGGCGATGGCTTTACAGCCGGTCAGCCTGATGGTCTTCGATGACGTGGACACAGGCGCATTGAGCGCCGGCCAGCGCCGCGCCCTGGCCGATTGGGTGGCGCAGGGCGGGCATCTGCTGGTGACGGGCGGCCCGAACTGGCAGGCGACCGCTGCCGGTTTAAACGACCTGCTGCCGATGAATCCTCAGGGCAGCGCGACTATAAACGATCTGTCGCCGCTGGCGTCCTGGGTGCGCGCGGACGACGATCTGACCGGGGCGACCGTGATCGCCACCGGCGAGGTGCGGCCAGGGGCGCGCGTCCTGGTGGGCGCGACCGCCGTGCCGCTGATCGTCCGCCGGGCGATGGGCGCGGGCATGGTGGATTACCTGACCTTCGACCCGCAGACGCAGCCGGCGCGCGGCTGGGATGGACTTTCGGATATGTGGTTTGCGCTGGCGACCAGCGTCAACCCCAATCCCGGCTGGCTGGACGGCATTTACAACTGGGAGCAGGCCATCAACGCGGCCAACGTCATGCCCGGCGTGAATTTGCTGCCGGACATCCTGCCGCTGTGCAGCTTTCTGGCGCTGTATATCGCGCTGATCGGGCCGCTCAACTACCTGATCTTAAACCGGCTGAACCGGCGCGAGCTGGCCTGGCTGACCATCCCCCTGTTTATCATCCTGTTCAGCGCCCTGTCCTGGGTGATCGGCGCGAACCTGCGCGGGAACGAAGTGACCATCAGCCAGACCGCGCTGGTGCAAAGCTGGCCGGATGCCGAAAACGCCCAGGTCGAAGCCATGATCGGGCTGCTTTCACCGCGCCGCGACCAGTACAGCCTAGCGGTTTTTGAGGACAGCTTCCTACGGCCCGTGCCGCGTGTGGGCGGGCAGGGGTCGCTGCTGTCCGGCGGCGTGCAGGCCGGCGCGGATGTGCAGCAGACCGACTTCTTCCGCGCCGCGAATTTTCCGGTGGATGCCAGCTTCATCGCCGCTTTTAACGCTCGGACGTTCATCCCCAGGCCGGAAATTAACGGCCAGGCGCGGCTGTTTTACGACGGCCCGGACGGCCAGCAGGTGCTGCGCGGCTCGGTGCGGAACGACACCGACCAGACGCTCCACGATCCGGTCATCCTGGCGCGGGGGGCAACCCTGCGTCTGGATGCGCCGCTGGAACCGGGCGATGTCGCCGCTTTCGACCTGACGCTGCCGGGCGAAGGGCTGCCGCCGCCTTCGCGGGCGAGTTACGCGCCGGGGTCGCTGACCACGCTGCTGACCCGCGCCAGCATCCGCACCGGCATTTCGCAAACGCTCAACGACATCCTCGGCACGCGCTTTTCCGAATGGTCGTTTTATGGGCGCGCGGGCGGCACGCCGGCGGAGCAGGAGGCGTATCGCCGCCGCCTGTTCCTGGCGTCTTTCATCAGCGATGCTTATAACCTGACGACCGGGCGGGGCAGCCAGGCGTATCTGGCGGCCTGGGCCGGCAGCGCGCCGCTGACGCTGGAACTGGAAGGCTCGCCCTGGACGACGCTGGATACCACGCTGTACCTGGTTCAAATCGCGGTCGAGTTCGAAACGCCCGCCGGCGAGACGCTGGTGTCTGCCGACCGTTTTACCTGGACGGCGCTCAATACGTCCGGGCTGGCGCCCCTGGCTCCCTACTCGCTCACCCTGGAGCCGGGCGGCGAAGCGATCTTCCGGTATACGCCGCTGCCGGACGCAGTGCTGCGGCAGGTGCGCGAGCTGACCGTGAAGCTGGACCGGAATACCACCATCAGCCGGAACGTGCCGCTGCAAATCTGGAACTGGGAAACCGACGCCTGGGAAGACCTCCAGGTGGGCAGTGGGAAAGCGCATACCATCCGCAACCCGGCGCGCTACCTGGGGCCGCAGAACGCGGTGCAGCTTCGGATTACGGCGGACATGATCGGCGGTTTTCCTCGCCTTCAAGATCTGTCGGTCGAGCAGCGCGGGCGGTTTTAAACGTATACTGGTAAAAAGAAACGTTTGTTCAGATGCGGACGGCGGGCGGCGTCCCCCCGACGCTGAGGAGCGGGATTGTGACGGAACTGATTATCGAAACCAAAGACCTGCGGAAACGCTTCGGCAAGTTCGACGCGGTGAACGGCCTGTCGCTGGCCGTGCCGTCCGGTTCGATTTACGGTTTTGTGGGGCCGAACGGGGCGGGCAAAACGACGACCATGCGGATGCTGACCACCTTAACGCGCCCGACCGCCGGCGAAGCCTGGGTGGCGGGACATTCGGTGCTGCGCGAGCCGCGCGCGGTGCGGCGGGCCATCGGTTACATGCCGGACGAGTTCGGCGTCTATGACGATATGCGGGTGTGGGAATATCTGGACTTTTTCGCCGCCTGTTACGACATCCCGGAGAACAACCGCAAGCGCCTGCTGGACGACCTGCTGGAGCTGGTAGACCTGACCCACCGCCGCGACGACATGGTGGATAAACTGAGCCGGGGCATGAAACAGCGGCTTTCGCTGGCGCGGACGCTGGCGCACGACCCGCAGGTGTTGATCCTGGACGAACCGGCTTCCGGGCTGGACCCACGCGCCCGCGTGGAAATCCGCGAGCTGCTGGTGGAACTGGCGAAGATGGGCAAAACGATCTTTTTTTCGTCGCACATCCTGGCGGACGTGAGTGAAATCTGCACCCATATCGGCATCATCGAGGCCGGACAGATGGTGGCGCAGGGCAGCATGGAGGAGATGCGCTCCCAGTTGATGCCCCACCGAGAGATTATGGTGACGCTGCGCGATGAAGAAACGGCGGCGCGCGCCCAGATGCTGCTGGCGAACTTCCAGGGCGTGCTGGGCATCGAACGGCTGGACCCGCGCGCGGGGCGTTCGCGGCTGCGGATTGACTTCACCGGCGATGATGAAGGCGTGGCGGCCATCAACCAGAAGCTCGCCGGCGAGGGTATCGCGGTGCTGGGTTTTACCGAAGAAACCAAAGACCTGGAAACCATGTTTATGCGTGTGACCAAAGGCGTGGTGACGTAGCGTGGATAAACAAGCGAAGGATGGCGGCTGATGCTTGAAGAACCAGTACGGTTGGTTGAATCGCCGGAGGAGGCGCTGACCCCGCGCGAGCTGCGGCTGGAACGCGGGGCTGCGGCCCTGCGCTGGGGCGCGTTTGCCAACGCCGCGCTGTCCGGGCTGGTGATCCTGGCGGCGTTGGCGGGCGGGCTGCGGCTTATCCCTGATGTGTTCCCGGCGCTGCACGGGCTGGTATTGGGGCGGGTGGCCGGCCCGGACGATGCCGCCGTCGCCGGGGCGATTCTGCTGACGCAGATCAATACCGCGCTGCTGCTGGTGTTGATGGTTGGCGTGCAGGCGCGGGAACTATGGGCGCTGGTCGGCGTGTGGCTGCTGGCTGCCGCTAACCTGCTGGCGATTGTGTCCGCCGGCTTTACACCTGCCTGGCTGACGGTGCTTTTTGCCGCCGGGACGGGGCTGGTCATCAGCCGGGACGCGCGCGCCTTCCGTTTAAACCCGGTGATGCTGAAGGAACTACGCGGGCGAATGCGCGGCGTGCGGGCGTTTTTTGTCCTCACGGTTTATCTGGGGCTGATGAGCGGTTTTACGGCGCTGCTGTACCTCATCTACACGCCGGTGAACCAGGCGACCGGCTCGGCAGCCGCCGGCGAGGTGGGGCGGGTGCTGTTTATGGGCATCGTCGGCATCGAACTGGTGCTGATTATCTTCATCGCGCCGGCTTTTACGGCGGGCGCGATCACCGGGGAACGCGAGCGGCAGACCTACGACCTGCTGCGGGCGACCCTGCTGCCCGGCCCGTCGTTCGTGATGGGCAAGCTGGAGTCCGCCCTGACTTACGTGCTGCTGCTGCTGCTGGCGGCCATCCCTCTGCAAAGCATCGCTTTCCTGTTCGGCGGCGTCACCGAAGGGGAACTGGTGCTGGCGTTCGTGATTTTGACCGTGACGGCCATTGTGCTGGGGACGGTCGGCATTTATTTTTCGGCCATCACGCCGCGCACGCTGACGGCCAGCGTGCGTTCGTACACGGCCACACTGGTAGCGGCGTTCGTTGCGCCGGTGGTGATGTCGTTCGTCTTGGGCATTCTGAACGCGGCAGCCGGCAGGGCCTCGCCGGTGGTCGAAGCCGCGCTGGTCTACCTGGGCGATTTTGTGGTCAGCCTGAACCCCATCGCCACCGCGCTTTCGACCCAGGAACTGCTGATTAACCGGCAGGTGATCGCTTTTTGGACGGACACGCTCGCCAGCGACGGCAGCACCATCCCGCGCGTATCGCCCTGGGTCACCTTCACGATCATCTATCTGGTCGTTTCGGCGGTGCTGGTGGTGCTGTCCATCCATCGAACGCGCCGGGCGGAGGAGTGATGAAACCACTGACGAGAGCGTTGAACAATCTGCCAGGTTAATGTGTAATGATTGGGAAAGCGATTCAGGATAAACGATGGCGACACAGGCGGTAACCTCAGAACGGGGCGCGGCATTCACCCAACTGGTGCGCGGCTGGGACCGGCGGCTGCGGCTGCGTCAGGCGACGGCCTGGCTGCCGCGCTGTCTGCTGCCGGGGCTGCTGGCTGGAATCGCTATCGCCATCGTTTCGCGGCTGCGCCCCTGGCTGCTGCCGGGGCAGGTCGCGCTGGCGACCGCCGCCGCGCTGGCGGTGAGCGTGGCGGTGATGGCGCTGGTCGTGCGGCTGTGGCCGCGTTCGTATCTGACCGTCGCCCGCCGCTTCGACCGGCAGTTTGGCTTGCAGGAGCGGGTTTCGACGGCGCTGGAACTGCTGGAAGGCCGCCTGCGCGCCGACAGCGAACTGGCCGAATACCAGATTGAAGATGCCTGGGTGCGGGCGCAGGCCGTCCGCGCGCGCGAGGCGCTGCCGCTGGTCTGGCGCTGGCGCGAATGGGCGGCGGCGGCGGTTCTGGCGGGTGTTCTTGCGCTGCTGCTGATTCTGCCGAATCCACAGGCGGCGGCGGTCGCGCAGCGTTCGGCGGAGCGGGTGGCGCTGGCCGAAGCCGCCGACGCGCTGAAAGACGTTACCGAGGCGGTTGCGCTTGACCGGGCGCTGACGCCGGAGGAGCGCGAACAAATTCTGGAGGCGCTGGAAAACAGCATCAACACCCTGCAAGAGCCGGGCGTGACGCCGGAGGAGGCTTTCGCGGCGCTGGCTGATACTGAAGCGGTACTGCGAAACCAGGCCGAGCAGCTGGAGCAGCAGCAGGAAGCCCAGGTCGCCGCCATGCAGGCTGCTGCCGATGCGCTGCGCCGGCTCCAGGAAGGCGGGGCGGGCAGCGAGCAGTCCCCTATCCCCACCCTGGAAGAACTTCAGCAAAACCTGAACCAGATGAGCGCGGAACAGCTTCAGCAGGCGGCGCAGGCACTCGAAGAGGCTGCCCGGTCGCTCCAGCCGGCCAATCCCCAGGCGGCGCAGGCTATGCGGCAGGCCGCCCAGGCTATGCGAGAGGGCAGCACCGGCGCGGCGGGCGATGCGCTGGAAGAAGCCAGCCAGGGTTTGCAGCAGCAGCTCCAAACGCGAGAGGCAACCGCCGAGGAGCTAAGCCGCGCCGCGCAGGCCGTCCGGCAGGCGGGGGCGCAGATCAGCGAGCAGGGGCAGGAATTGGCCGAAGGCGGCCAGCAGCCGGAACAGGGGCAGCCGCAGCCCGGCGAAGGCGGCGAACAAGTGCAGTCCGGCCAGCCGCAGCCGGGCCAGGAAGGCGATGAAGGCCAGGGCGGACAGGAATCGCAGCAGGCGGGGGACGGCGAACAGGGCCGGCAGCCGGGCGAAGGCGAAGGGCGAGAAGGCGAGCCGCAGGGTGATTCGCCGCCGAATGCTTCCGACAGCCCGGCGTTGGGCGCGGGCGATGCGCCGGGTGGTGCGGGGTCGGACGAGATGGGCGGCGAGCCGCAGCAGCCGGGGGCGGGCGAAATCGAGCAGAACAATAACCCGGATGGGGGCGGTTTGGGCGAGTTTGAGCCGGTGTTCGCGCCCCGGCGTGTGGGCGGGCAGGGCGGCGAACAGATCGTGCTGGAGCCGGACGCGGGGGACGTGCCGGCCATTGAAGGCGAGTTCAGCCAGAACCCCACCGGCAGCGCCAGCGTGCCGTATAATCAGGTTTTCAGTGATTACCGCGACGCAGCCAACCGCGCCCTGGAGCGCGATTATATCCCGCTGAGCCTGCGCGACGTGGTGCGCGATTATTTTTCGTCGCTGGAGCCGAGTCGTTGAGCGGCCTGTTCGCCCGGCGCGGCCTGCGGGACAGCCGGCGGCTGCGCGGGGGTTTTTCCGGGTTGGTGGCGCAGGTTCCACCACAAGACGGCCAGCGGCAGCGCCAGGCATGGCACGAAGCTGCCCAGGCTGAGCGCCAGCCCGATGCTGACCAGATTAACCGGCACCAGCAGCCAGGCGGGGGCGGTTCC
>JAPKMO010000007.1 GCA_026645945.1 Anaerolineae bacterium | reverse complement strand
TAACCGCCGATATGCAGCAGCCGCGCATCCAGCAGAGCGGCGGTTTCGGCTTCCATAAATTGCAGCGGCCAGAAATCATGCGTGGGCAGCCGGTACGTCAGCGGGCGTTTGCGACTGCCGAACAGCAGCATGTAAACGCCGATTCCGCCCAACGTACCGGGCACCATGCGGATCAAACCTGTATCTACACCTGACCGCTCCAGCGCCGTTTGTACAAATACACCCAACGCATCATCCGATAAACACGAACTGACCTGCACGGAAAGTCCCAGCTTCGCCAGATTGGTAACGGTATAGCCCACCGACCCCGCCGCAGTCATCTCCATGTTCGACGGCCCATCCCAGGTGGCGATCGCCTCCCAGTTTGGGGGTCCCTTGCCGGTAATTAACAGATCAATGTTGAGCGGCCCGATAACCGATACATCCCGTGTCATCGCAGCACCTTCTCGCTTGAGGCGGCCTCGCGGCCTGGCCTATCTAAAATCATGACGGCAAAAACAGGACACGGCACTGCCATGTCCCCTTCTGCTTCCGCCTAATGGGTATCCTTTGGGAACAGCCAGTTCCAGACCTTCGCGTGACGGGCAATATTCGCGCGCTGCGTGTCCGGGTTGATGTTCCCCTGCGCGACCGCGCCCCAATACGGCAAAAGCTGCCCCGGCAAAATCGCCAGAATCGAGAACAGAATCGGGTCGGTTTCCGGCAGGCGGAACACGTCGTCCACCTGCTCCGCAACCGCCTCATCTTCCTCGCTGATGATGCCGATAGACGGCGACTTGAGCATGTACGTCACCTGGGCAATATCGCGCAGTTCCTTGTAAGCCGGGTCTTCCAGCGGCGCAACCACAATCGTCAGAATATCGTGCTGCGTCAGCCCCAGCGCGCCGTGAATGTGCCGCCCCGGACACATGCCTTTGGTTGGAATATGGCTCATTTCATCATATTTAAGCGCGATTTCTTCGGCTGTGCCTTCATTCGCGCCGCTGCCCACCACCAGAACGCTGCGGACAGCTTTATACCGCGCCGCCAGGATGCGGGCGCGTTCGCTCACCGCGTCGAACATGGCTTCCATTTTGTCGGCGGTAGCAAACAGACGCTTTCGCAGGTCATCCCAATCGCGAGCATCCGGGCGGGTTAGCGCGCCGATTTCCAGCGCCAACCAGATCGAAACCGCCAGCCGCGTGGTATAGTGGAACGTATCCGACCCGCCGGTGTCAAAACCGCCCGCACAGACGATGGTTTCGTCGCACTTCTGCGTGATGGGGCTGCCGGCGATGCTCGTCACCGCCACCTGATAAGCACCCAGGTCTTTAGCCTTGGCCGCCGCCCGGTTGCTGTCTACTGTGCTGCCGCTGCCGGAATAGGAGAAAAAGACCGTTTTCGTAAAATCAATCGGGTGGCCGTGTACGACATATTCCAGTGAATCCAGGTCGCGGGCATCCCACCCGGCATAAGCCCAGAAAGCCCCCGCCGCCGTCTGCGCCACGAACTGCGATGTCCCCAGACCATGCCCGGCCATGCCGGTAAAACCTCGTTCGACCAGCCGCCGGGCAATCGCCGGGACGACCGCTGTATTCTGAGTAAACGTCTCCCGCAGCGCCTTTGACTGGCTTTTGATGTCGCCATACAGGTTAAACGGATGCTGGGTCTGCGGCTCGGTGCCGAGCGCCCGGTACATGATCGGATACTCGCCGGTCGCTTCGATATGCCGGCGGATGTCACCCTCAATGCCCCACTGTTTGATTCGTTTTCCAGCCTCGCGCTGGTATTGGTCATCCATAAATACCTGCCTTTCTGTGTTGACGAAGTAAGGGGCGCGCTCTAGCTTACAGGCGATTTATCCCCCGCGCCGAGCGCGTAACGCAGGATAGTTTCCTGATCGGCCTGGTCGGCTTGCAGTTCGGCAGCGACGCGGCCATCGCGCATGACCAGGATGCGGTGCGCCAGCCCCAGAATTTCGGACAGTTCCGACGAAATTAACAGCACCGCACGCCCCCGCGCCGCCTGTTGGGCGATGAACTGATACACCTCGAACTTCACACCCACGTCAATGCCCTGTGTCGGCTCCATTAAAATCAGCACCTCTGGCCGCGCCGCCAGGCACTTTGCCAGTGCCACCTTCTGCTGGTTGCCGCCGCTCAGATTCAGAACCAGTTGTTCCATATGGGGCGTTTTGATCGCCAGCACTCGAATCTGTTCCGCTGCCAGGTCGCGCTCCGCCGCGGGTTTGAGGAAACCGAATGGGTTCGCCACCCGATCAAGGCTTGCCAGCGCGATATTCCGCCGGACGCTGAGTTCCTGCATCACCCCTTCGGACTTACGATCTTCCGGCAGATACAGAATACCCCGCCGGATCGCGCGCGTTGGCGACGGGCGAAACGGCTGCCCCTGAAACCAGATATGCCCTCGGTCAAGCGGCAGATCGCCGAACAGCGCCTTGCCGAGTTCGGTTTTGCCGCTGCCGGACAAACCGGCCACCGCCAGCACTTCGCCCTGATACAGGCTGAAGCTCACCCCATCCAGCAGGTTTTCACTGGTCAGGTTCTCGACGCGCAGCACTTCCGTCATGCTGGGCTGCGCCTTTTCTGGAAAGACACCGGTCAGCTTACGACCGATCATGTCCTGAATCAGCGAATCGCGCGTGACAGCGCCGATGGGCTGCGTGCTGATATGCCGCCCATCACGCAGCACCGTGACGGCATCGGCCAGTTGGAAGATTTCATCCAGCCGGTGAGACACATACAAAATGGTCACACCCTCGGCTTTCAACCGGGCGATAATCTGGAATAGCGCATCCACTTCGGTCTGGTTGAGGGCCGAGGTCGGCTCGTCCATGATGACCAGCCGGCTGCGGTTAAGCAGCGCCCTGGCGATTTCCAGGATTTGTTTTTCGCTCACCTTCAACCGGCCAACCGGCATATCCGGCTCCAAGTGCGAAGCGCCCAACCGCGCCAGGATTTCGCGCGCCTGCGTCCGCATCGCTTCCAAATCAAGCAGTCCCCAGCGCCCGCGCGCTTCCTTACCCAGCAGGACATTATAGGCAACCGTGCGGTCGGGCAGGAGGTTAAAGGTCTGGTAAATCGTAGCGACGTTAGCGGCCAGCGCGTCTTTTGGCGTGTGCGGCGCGTAAGGCCGGTTGTCCAGCCAGATATGGCCGGAGTCGGGCTGTTCCGCACCCGACAGAATTTTGATGAGCGTGGACTTGCCCGCGCCGTTTTCCCCAACCAGGGCATGAACCTGCCCTGCCTGCACCTCGAACGAAACATCCTGAAGTGCCTGCACACCGGGATAGGCTTTGCCGATCTTTTCGATGCGTAAAAAGCTCATACGCGCACCGTCCGCAGCCGGTCTAACGAAAGCGCGATGATGAGGATCGCGCCGGATACCACTCGCTGGGTATAAATGCTGATGCCAAGCAGCACCATGCCGTTGGTGATGGTCGTCAGGAAAACCGCCGCAATCAGCGTATTCACGATCTTGCCGCGCCCGCCGGTCAGGCTGGCACCGCCCAATACCACCGCCGTCAGCACCGGGAACAGAAAATCTGACCCCATGCCGCCGGTGGCCGTACCCTGCCGCGCCACCTGCATCACCCCGCCGAAGGCCGCCAGCATGCCGGCCAGCACGTAGGTCAGCACTTTAATCCGGTCTACGTTGATGCCGGAGAGCCATGCAGCTTTGGAATTGTTGCCGACGGCGAACACCCGCGCGCCGTAGGTCGTGCGTGCCAGCACGACGAAAGCCGCTGCATAAAAAACGAACAACACGATAACCGGCAGCGGAATCGCATCGAACAGCGTCCCGCGCGAGAGAAACTTGATCGCCTCAATCGCATCGCCAAAAATCGTCTTGCCCTGGGTGATGATAAACGCGATGCCTTCCAGGATGCTCAACATACCCAGCGTTGTGATGATGGCATTGATTTTTAGCCGGGTGATGACCATGCCGTTAACCAGCCCGATCAGCCCCCCTAGGCCGAGCGCGCACAACACCGCCAGAAGCGGCGGCAGTTCCTGGTTGACCATCAAAGAGGCCATCACCACGCCGGAAAGCGTCAAATTGGACGCCAGCGACAGATCAATATCACCCAGCAGGATGATAAAATGCGCGCCGATGGCGACAATACCGATGATGGTCGCCTGCCGGAGAATCGTGAAAACATTCTGCGCCGTAGCGAAGTTGTTGGTGCTGACGCTTAAATAAAGCGCCCACAAAATGAAAATGACAATGAACCCCTGTTCGCCGATGAAGTTGATGATACGGCGCGGCGTACCCTGCTGCTGACCGGGAAGCAGAGGTGTATGATCTGGAGTAGCCATAAAACGGCCTCGCAAAAGCTGTCCAACAATAACAAATATTCTTGTAGGGGCATATGTTGAAGTTGAATATGCCCCTACCTGCTTTACACTCGGCTAAGGCGTCACCTCAGGAGTCGGCTCTGCCGTCAGGAAGTCGGCCACATTGTCCGCCGTGACCAGCGTCACCGGCACGGCGATATTCTGCGGAAATTCGCTGCCGGCCAGCAGTTTAATGGCGGCGTTGATGGTCATTTCGCCGGTTTTGGCGGGCGAGGTGTCCACCGTACCTTTATACATGCCTCCTGCCGCGATCAGCTCAATAGCCTGTTTTTCAGCATCAATACCCACGATGAAAGCATCCTCATTACCGGCGTTCTGGAGCGCCTGCATCGCCCCATAAGCGCCCGCGTCATTGATGCTCACCACCACATTAATATCGGGGTGTTCGACCAGCGCCGTTTCCATCGAAGTCAGGCCGTTTTCGGTCGTGCCGCCCAGGTAGCTGCCGACGATAACCGCATCCGGCGCACCTTCAGCAATCGCGGCGCGGATTGCATCCGCCCGCACCACCACATTCGCAACGTCCGGGTAGTCCAAAACGGCCACATTGGCCTGACCATCCAGTTCTTCGACGATCAACTGCGCCGCATATTCACCCGCCGCGCGTCCCAGGTCAGCATCTTCGATACTGATCGTCACGCCACCGATGTCGGCCAACTGCCGACCGGCATACTGCACGATCTTCACGCCCGCGTCAGCCGCTTCTTGCAGCGCCGACAGCACGCTCGGTGGATCGAACAGGCAGATCACGATCACATCGGCGCCGCTGGCCGTCAGGTTTTCAATCGCGTTGATCTGCTTTTCGACGTTAATTTCGGAATCCACCATCGTCACCCGCAGCCCCAGGTCTTCCGCCCGCTGCCGTGCGCTGTCGGCAACGGTGAAGTGATACTCCGTTGAAAAAGTGCAGGCGACAATGCCGATAAAACCGTCTTCGCCCAGCACCTCGGCAGCGGCTTCAATTTCCGCGTCGGTCACTTCCAGGTCTTCCGCCGTGCCAAGTTCCATTTCTTCCTGCGCCAGCGTCACCACGCCGGACAGCGCGATTATCAAAAGCAGCAAACCGTATAACCAAAACTTTTTCATGACTCGCGCTCCTTAATCTTCATAAACGACAAATACGAAAGCTGTATCCATCTATCAGTTCTATCAAACTGCTGCCTCCTTTTATAAATCATCCAGTTCCAGCATTTTTTGAATGGTGCGTTCGTCGCTGACGAGGACATTGATGAACCCACCCCGCAGCGCGCCAAGCAGAGGCGCGACCTTATCCGCCCCGCCGGCCACGCCAATGGCATAAGCCGCGCCGCGCAAATCGTCCAGTTCAATGCCGACGATACGGCTGGTAAAAGCCGACGCCTGCTCTCCTCCTTCGATGTCAAAAAAACGCCCACAGATGTCCCCCACTGCGCGCGCGCGCAGGTCGTCCAGCTCGCTTTGTTTAATCAAACCGCTGCGGACATAAAGCTGGTCGCTTTCCATCGAACCGACGCCCACAACATAAACATCGGCCTGCCGCGCTAACGCCAGCGCGTAAGACAGCGTGGGGTTGGCCGCAATCAGATCGGTTGCCTTGCCGGAGCCTTCCCCTAAAATCGCCGGCGCGCTGACATAAACCACCTGGCCGCCCAGGCTGTCGGCAGCATGGCGGGCGATCTCGTTATAATCAATGCGGTGCGCCTCGTGACCGATGTTCCCCATCGCCTGCACCACCAAGATGTCCGGCAAGGTCTTGTTCTGGAGCGCCTCGACCATCGCCCGCAGGGTACGCCCGCAGCCCAACGACAGTTTATGCCCCGGCTCCAGAATTCCCATCAGGTAATTCGCGGCGAACCGGCTAATCATCGCCCGCAGCGATTCGGGGTCGTCGCTGAAGGTTGGGGCAACAACCACATCTTTAAGGTGTGGAAACCGCTGCTGGAGGGCCTGACCGATGATGCTGGTGCTTTCTTCAGGAGCGATGATGCGGATTTCGACAATGCCCATCTTACGAGCTGCCGTGAGGTGGCGAGACACAAGACTGCGAGAAATACCCAGGCTGCGCGCGATTTCAGCCTGCGTTCGATTATCCAGATAATACGCGCGGGCGACTTCGATCAACCGGGTGATATAAGGATCAGCTTCGTTCACATTTGTCTCTTCACATTTGTGCATAGTTTATCTTAAACCGGTTCATCATAAATGTCAAGAAATCCGGCTTGCAGCTTGCAGCCGGGAGGTCACATCCTTATCAACCCACAGGGTATAATCAACACTAACGCTATTCTTCCACGAGGATTGCACCAACCATGACCGACCCGATCTACCAGGATACAAGCCGCTCATTCGAGGACCGCGCGGATGATTTGGTTTCCCGTATGACACTGGACGAAAAAGTGTCGCAGATGGTTCACGACGCTCCGGCCATCGAACGACTGGGCATCCCCCGCTACAACTGGTGGAACGAATGTCTGCACGGCGTGGGCCGTGCCGGGACAGCGACGGTTTTCCCCCAGGCTATCGGCCTGGCCGCCACCTGGAATACAGACCTGATGGCCGACGTATCGGCGGCGATTGCCGACGAAGCCCGCGCCAAACACCACGATGCGCTGCGGCAGGGCGTGCGTGACATCTATTATGGCCTGACGTTCTGGACACCCAATATCAATATTTTCCGCGACCCGCGCTGGGGACGCGGCCAGGAAACCTATGGCGAAGACCCTTACCTGACCGCCCGCCTGGCTGTGGTTTTCATCCGAGGCTTGCAGGGCGACCACCCGCGTTATCTGAAGCTGGTCGCCACACCCAAACATTTTGCCGTCCACAGCGGCCCGGAAGCCGAGCGCCATCGCTTCAATGCCAAAGTAACAGCGCGCGATTTATGGGAAACCTATCTGCCCGCCTTTGAAGCCGCCATCCGCGAAGCCGGCGCAGCCTCGATTATGGGGGCATACAATCGCACCAATGGCGAAGCCTGCTGCGCCAGCCCGACTCTGCTGCAAAATATCCTGCGGGAACGATGGGGTTTTATGGGGTTTGTCGTCTCCGACTGCGGCGCGATTGACGACATTTACCGCGATCACCAGCTGGTGGAAACGAAGGAAGAAGCGGCGGCGCTGGCCGTAAAAGCCGGCTGCGACCTGAACTGCGGCTGCACTTACGAGGCGCTGTCCCAGGCTGTGCAGCAGGGTTTGATTGATGAAGCGGCCCTCACCCAGGCTGTAAAACGGCTGTTCCTGGCACGCTTCCGCCTGGGTATGTTTGACCCGCCCGAACAAGTTCCCCATGCTCAGATACCTATCACCATTAACGACTGCGACAAACACCGGGAAATTGCGCTGCGCGCCGCCCGCGAGTCTATCGTGCTGCTGAAAAACGCTAATGGCCTGCTGCCGCTATCCCCCGACCTGAAGACCATCGCCGTCATTGGGCCAAACGCGGATGATGAAAAAGTGTTGTGGGGCAACTATAACGGCACCCCGTCCCGGACGATCACGCCGCTGGCTGGAATCCGCGCCGCTGTTTCAGCGCAGACCTACGTGCTTTACGCGCGCGGCTGTTCGGTTCTCAACCCCAACACCGGTGGTTACGCCGAAGCGATTGCCGCCGCCGCCCAGGCCAGTGTTGTGATTTTTGTGGGCGGTCTGTCACAAGCTGTCGAAGGCGAAGAAGGCCAGGAAGAAGGCGTCATCGAGGGTACGAGCCAGGGCGACCGGAACGACCTCAATCTGCCCGCCGTACAGGAAAATCTACTCAAAGCGATTCACGCCCTGGGCAAGCCTATTGTGCTGGTGCTGGTCGGTGGCAGCGCGGTGGCCGTGAACTGGGCGAATGACAACCTGCCCGCAATCCTATGCGCCTGGTATCCCGGCCAGGACGGCGGCACAGCGATTGCCGATGTGCTGTTCGGTCAGTATAACCCTGCCGGTCGCCTGCCTGTCACCTTCTACAAATCGGAGGCTGACCTGCCCCTGTTTGATGATTACAGCATGGCTGGGCGCACCTACCGCTACTTTCAGGGGCAGCCTTTGTATCCGTTCGGCTTTGGCCTCAGTTATACCACTTTCGCCTACACCAACTTGCGCGTCAGCGCCAACCCGATCAGCACAGGTGATACGCTGGTAGTCAGTGCCGACGTGCAGAATACCGGCACGCGGGCCGGCGATGAAGTCGTGCAGGTGTACATCAGCCACTCACCGACCTCTGATACAGCGCCCATACGCTCGCTGCGTGGTTTCCAGCGCATCCATTTAACACCCAGAGAAAGTAAAACGGTATCGTTTGAACTAACGCCCTGGGCGTTTTCACAGGTAGATGATACTGGGCGGCGCATCAACCAACCCGGCGCGCGAGTCATCCACATCGGCGGCGGCCAACCGGATGCGCAGCAGCGCAGTTCGCTTAGCGCCACCATCGAAATAAGCGGTGAATCGCAGCCGATTGATTGAAGCTGCGCCGGGTTATACGTCTTAACCTTTTCAGCGGCAAATGGAATTCTGCGGTACAATAAAATTTAGCAAGCCAGAGTGAGGTTAAAAGTCCGTAAATGGGAATACGAATTGTCTGGGATGATGCCGCGAAAACCATCATCCGCCATGTTTTTGAAGGGAACTGGACGATTGAGGACTATTATAACCTTATCAGCGAACACCAAAAACAACTGGCCGAACTAAAACACCCTGTTGCCGTCATCAACGATCTGCGCCAGTCTGGGCCAATCCCCGCCGGCATCGGCTCGGCGATTAAATACGCGGCGCGGAAAGCGCCCGCCATTGAAGAAATGAAGTTCGTGGTCGGCAGCGACCGATCTGTAAAAACGCTGATAGACCTGATTAACGTAACCGCCGGCAGTGATGTGACGGACCTGATTTATGTCTCAACCATTGAAGAAGCGTATGTGTTGATCGCCGAACATCGCGCCAAAACGCGCCAGGACGATGCAGAACCGGGCGGCAGCCTGCTTCAGAAAGCGGCAGACCGGCATCATGAGACAGATGGTCTATAAGTTTTTTGCCGGTTAGTGAGCGATCAGGTTAAAGGCTGATGAGAAATTTCACCTATGGGGGAAAGGCTGTACATCGGTTGGATGGCGGTCATTTTTCGCTGTAATCGAGACCGGCGGTCAACGTTTGGACTATTTTTTATCAGGGCGAACCAACAATTCGCCCTATAGTTGTTTCGCCTTTTTACATCAAGCTGGCTCAAGTTCGGTAAACCATGAAAAATTACATCCTCGCCCATGACCTCGGCACAACCGGCAACAAGGCCACCCTGTACGATCGTGAAGGGAAGCTCGTTGGCAGCGCCTTTTACGGCTATAAAACAGAATTCGCCCACACCGGCTGGGCGGAGCAAAACCCGGAGGACTGGTGGCAGGCCATCTGCCAGTCCACACGCAAGCTGGTTCAGGAAGTCGCCGGCCTGCGCCCGGATGAAATCGCCTGTATTACCTTCAGCGGCCAGATGCAGGGCTGTGTCCTGCTGGATGCAAACGCCCGTCCCTTGCGGAATGCAATCATCTGGGCTGACCAGCGTTCCGTCGCGCAGGTGAACGGGCTGGCGGAACGTATTTCGCCGGAGCGGATTTATACCATCACCGGCCACCGACTGAGCGTTTCATATTCGCTCGCTAAAATTCTCTGGCTGCGCGATAACCAGCCGGATATTTATCACGCCGCGCACAAGTTCGTCCACGCCAAAGATTCGATAGTCGCCCGCCTGACCGGAAATTTCGTCACCGACCTGTCGGACGGGTCAGGTATGAATTTACTCGACCTGGAAAGCGGAACCTGGTCGGGTGACATACTCGAAGCCGCGCAGATCAGCCCGGCAAAACTGCCCGAAGTCCGCCGCTCCATTGATGTCGTCGGGGCGCTGCTGCCGGATGCAGCCGAAGAAATCGGTTTGGCCGCCGGCACGCCGGTGGTGATCGGCGGCGGTGACGGCCCCTGCGCTTCGGTCGGCGCGGGTGTCACGCGGGAAGGCTCGGCCTACAACTACATCGGCTCCTCATCCTGGATTGCCCTGGCGACCGCGCGCCCCATCTTTGACCCGGCGCAGCGCGTGGTCAGTTTTGCTCATGTCGTGCCGGGTATGTTTATGCCGACCGGCACGATGCAGGCTGCCGGAGCATCCTACCAGTGGGCGCGCGACCAGCTTTGCCTGCCAGAAGCCCAGGCCGCGCGGTCACTCGATATCAGCCCCTATGACCTGATGAACCTCACCGCCGAGCAGTCGCCGCCCGGTGCGAACGGCCTGATTTACCTGCCCTATCTGATGGGCGAACGCAGCCCGCGCTGGAACCCACGCGCGCGCGGGGCGTTTATCGGGCTGACGATTCGCCACACCCGCGCCGATATCGTGCGCGCCGTATTAGAGGGGTGCAGCCTGAACCTCGGCCTGATTCTGAACACCTTTACCGAGCAGGGCGCGCGGGTTGAAGCCATGCGGCTCATCGGCGGCGGCGCGCGCGGGCGCTTCTGGAATCGTATCTTGGCCGACGTATATGGCATCCCCGTACACCGGCTGGCAGTCCTGGAAGAAGCAACCTCGATGGGCGCGGCGCTGGTAGGCGGCATCGGTGTTGGCCTCTACCCGGATTTTTCAATGAGCGAGCAGATGAATCCAATCGTCGAAACCATCGAACCGAACCCGGCAGTCCGACCGATTTATGAGGCATTATGCCGTGTCTTTGAAGCATCCTATACGGCGCTGGAGCCGGTTTATGACCTGATTGCCGAGGAGCTGCGATGAATCTACGAACCGTGACCGGCGAAATCCCTGTTGAGGCGGTTACGCTGGCCGATGGACACGCTCACGCCTGGATTAAACCGCCGCCGAATGTGATGGACGAAAACGCGCCGATACTGGACGATTACGACTCTATCCTGGCGGAACTGGAGGATTTTAAGCAGGCAGGCGGCGCTGCGCTGGTTGACTGCCAGCCAGGGGGGTGCGGGCGCGATGCCAGAATGCTGAGTCACCTGTCAGAAACCTCCGGGCTGTACATTACGGCTGCCACCGGCTTCCACCTCAAACGTTATTACCCGATGGAAAGCTGGCTGTGGACGGCGACTCAGAAGCAGGCCGCCGCCTTTTTTATCGAAGAGCTGACGGTCGGCACGACCGAAACCAGCGGCACTGTGCGCGCAGCCACCATCAAAATCGGCTACGACGGGCTGATCGAAGGGCAGACGCGCACGTTAATGGAAGCGGCTGCTGAAGCGTCGCTTCAGACCGGTGCAGCCATCCTTGTCCATACTGAAAAAGGGCAGAATGTTGAGGCGCTGCTGTCTTTTTTTGCCGATCTGGGCGTTGGCGCGGGCCGCTTGTACCTGTGCCACATGGACAAACGACCTGACAGCGGTCTGCACCGGGAGTTGGCGAAGGCCGGGGCGCTGCTGGGATACGATACGTTCCTGCGCCCGAAGTATAACCCGGAAGAAAATGTCTGGCCGCTGATCGAAACAATGGTTAAAGATGGGTTGGCCGATTTGGTGGCGCTGGGGTTAGACATGGCAGCGCCCGGTTTGTGGGCGCATCAGGGTGGGGAATGGGGGCTGCTGGCGCTGCCACAGCTTATCCTGCCGCGCCTCCGGGCTGCCGGCATGGATGAAGCGACTATCACGCGGCTGGCCGGGCAAAATGTAGCCCGCCGTCTTGTCTGGGACACGACAAACCATTAGTATCTATCCGTAAACCGATTGATCTGATAGCAGAACAGTAGGCTTAAGCCCACTGTCTAGTGGATTTACGGATAAACTCTTAATCTATCTATCCTGCGCTTTTCACAGAGGATTTTTCATGACCGCAAAAATTGTTATCGTTGGCAGCTTTAACACCGATCTAACGTCCTATATGGAGCGGATGCCGCGCCCTGGCGAAACGGTTAGCGGGCGCAAGTTTGTAACCGGCCCCGGCGGCAAAGGCTCGAACCAGGCCGTTGCAGCGGCGCGTCTGGGAGCGGACGTGACGTTCATCGGGCGCGTCGGGCAGGACGTTTTTGGCGATCTGGCGCTGAAAACGTGGGAGCAGGAAGGCATCAACACCCGCTACGTCGTGCGTGACCCCGAACACGCTACCGGCGTCGCGCCGATTTTTGTAGATGACACCGGCGAAAACAGCATTGTCGTCGTTCTGGGTGCGAATTTGAACATTCAGGCTGCCGATGTTGATGCAGCCGCCGATCTGATCGCGCAGGCCGACATCATACTGACGCAGTTGGAAATCAACTACAATATAGTCGCTTATGCCCTGCAAGCTGCTAAACAAAGGGGGGTAAAGACGATCCTCAACCCTGCGCCTGCCGGCCACCTGCCCGCCGAAGTGGTGGCATTGGCAGATTTTATCACCCCAAACGAGACAGAACTCGAAGTTCTGTCGGGGAAAACCGGGCTGACGGCTGAACAGGCCGCACATTCCTTGCTGACACACGACGAGCAGACGGTCATCGTCACCCTGGGCGCACAGGGCGCGCAGTACGTTCGTAAGGATTCTACCGGCGTGATACCGACTTTTAAGGTGAATGTGGTGGACACCACTGGCGCGGGTGACGCTTTTAACGGTGGGCTGGCGGTGGCGCTGGCAGAGGGTAAACCGCTGACGGAGGCTATCGCTTTTGCCAATGCGACGGCGGCCCTGTGTGTGACCCGACCGGGGACGGCGCCCAGTATGCCGCGCCGGGATGAAGTCGAGGCGCTGCTGGCTTCCGCGAAGTAGATCATCATGCTTTCGCTTTTCGCAAGCGGCAGTAGGGACGGGTTTGGAAACCCTCCTCTACTCAGCCATTGAGGATAGACTGTTCTACGGCGGACAGCGCGGTTTGAATTTGTGTGCTGTCCGCCAGGACTCCCCCGCCCTGGGCGAGTGCTGGCTGCCCGCCGCCGCGCCCCGCGCCAAGCTGCGTGAATGCCTGTTTGATGAGCGCGTTCATATCGTGTGGTAAATCCGCGCTGCGGGCAAAAACGAGATGCGCTTTTTCGCCGGAAGTGCCTAACAGCGCGATTACACTCGGCACTGCGGTCAACTGCATCGCCAGATGTTTGAGCTCGGACGGCTCTCGATCGTTAAAGTCTTTTTTGACTATGCGAATGCCGTTTGTTTCGACCGTTTCCCCCAACAAACGCTCGGCTTCGTAGGCGATAAGCTGCCCGCTGGCAGCTTTCAGACTGCGTGTCAAACCCCGAACATCCTCTTGCAGTGCCAGGATTGCCCCTTCGATTTCTTCCGCGCCGCAGGTTAAGGCGGTGACCGCCGCGCCGACGGCGGCATTTTTCTGGCGATAATCCCGCAGCGCCCGCCTGCCACAGCGAAACTCGACCCGCGTTTTATCACCGCGCCGCTCCAGCTTTAACACTTTGATGATGCCGATTTCGCCAGTACAGGCAACATGCGTTCCGCCGCAGGCCGTCAGGTCAAAATCGGCCACCTCGATCACGCGCAGGCCGTCGGTCAGCAGGTGGCCGGGCATCTTCCGCATCCGAATGCCCTCGGCTTCATCAGCCTTCATCAACCGCGCCGTGACCGGGCGGTTTTCCCACACCACGCGGTTCGCCAGCTCTTCCACCTGCTCAACCGCTTCCGCCGGAATATTGATTTTATCCAGATCAATCGTCACACTGTCCGGGCTGAGGTGAAACCCCACCGTGTTCGCGCCGGCCACCTGCACAAACGCCTGCGTCAGAATATGCTGGCCGGTGTGGTGCTGCATGTGGTCAAACCGGCGCTCCCAATCCACCCAGCACGCGGCAGCATCCCCCGGCATATCGTTCGCTAGCACGTGAACAACCGCCGCGTCACCCTCCCGCGCGAACACATCCAGGACGGGAACATCATTGATCCAGCCCTTATCGGCGGGCTGCCCGCCGCTGGCCGGATAAAAATAAGTCTGGTCGAGTATGATAGCAGGGCGGTCATCAACAGCCAATCGCTCCACCACAACCGCCGAAAACCGTGTTGCATACGAATCGTCATAATACAATCGTCGAGTCATCAGTAAATAAACTCCCGGATGTCATAACGGCTGATCTGCGGCGTCCTGCCGCTAAAGCGCAGCCCATCTTCTATTCGCTCACCCTGCGCGATGCGTTCGTCCCGCGTCAGCGGTTTCAACCCGGCCTGGTAAGCATCACGCGCGTAAGGCAGGCTTTCGTCAACCACCAGTTCCGAGAAGTATAAAATATCATCCTCGGACAAATCCATCGCGTTAATGACCTGGATGGTGTCCCGGACATGCGCTTCGGCATAGGTATGCCCCCCTGCTCCCAGCAGCACGATCACGCCGACGGCTGCCCCACCCGCTTTCATCGCCCGCACCGCTTCCACGCTGTCTTCCGGTCTGCCGGGCTTTTTCAGGAAATCCAGCAAATCGGCATTACCGCTCTCCAGGCCGATATACACACGCGCCAGCCCGCGCCGCGCCAGCAGTTCGTAATCGCGCGCCGTCTTCTTTTCGGCGCTGAAACCGTCCAGGAAGGCATACAATCCGCCCAGCGCCGCCACGTCGTATACTTCGTGAACAACATCCAGCAGCGGCAGCAGTCGGGGCATCGGCACAACCAGCGCGTTAGCATCTCCCAGAAAGATCGTCCGCCGCAGGCTGAGGCCGTCGCCCAAGAAATCCCGCACACCCTGGGCATGTCGCCGGAACTCATCCGGCTTTTTGATGCGAAACGGGCGGTCTTTATAAAAGCTGCAAAACGAGCAGGTATTAAACGAACAGCCTTCGGTGGCTTGCAGCACAACGGCCATATACTGATCCGGCGGCAGAATACCAACTGGCTTATACACCGCGTCATACCGCGCGGCGTCGGCTCGTGAATGCGCCGCATCGAACCGAATCGCCCGTTCAAAAACGAGTTCTGCCGCCGGCGGCAGGGGGGCGTTCAGGCCGACAGCGCCGCTCTGGATGGCCGCATACAACCCGGATATTTCTTCCCGAATCCGTTCAATCAAGGCATTGGCCGCTTCTGGCATCAACCACTGCCGCTCGCGCTCGCTGCCCGGCAGCCGCCATTTAGCGACCATCTTGCCGTCCAGTCCGCGCCGGTAGGCAATACCGTCCAGAAAAGCCGTCCACAGCCGCCCGGCATAATCGAAGCTGTAAACAACGGCCTCTTTCGGGCCGTCAATACTCACCGTCAGACAGTTGGGTTTGATGCTGATCGTCACCGGGCGGCTGCCCCAGTGTCCGAGTACAATCATGCAGCAGCTACCTCACACAAACGACACAATCCCCCTTATTCTACACGCAATCGAGAGCCTGTCCTGAGCGATTCTCAAAACTTTCGCCCATATCGCTGGGGAAAATGGCCTACCGGCGCGCCCTCATTTTGCGAACGCCGGTAATGTCCCGGATGCGTTCGTACAGAGGCCGAAGCTGCCCGTACATACGTTTATAGACCCCCTGGTACAGGTCTTCATAGATGGCGTGCGTCCGCGCGTCCGGCTCAAAAACTCGTCCGATATGCGTCATATCGCGCACAGCGGTATCAAAATCCGGGTGCAGTTTGAGTCCAACCGCCGCGTCAATCGCCGCCCCCAAACCCGAAGTTTCATACATATGCGGGCGCGCCGTCGGCAGGCCAAAAATGTCGGCAGTTAGCTGCATAGCCGCATCGCTTTGCGAGCCGCCGCCGGAAACACGCAGTTCGGTGATCGGCACGCGGCTGCGCTGTTCGGTGCGTTCCTTGCCCTCGCGCAGGGCATAAGCCAGCCCTTCCAGAATCGCGCGGTACAGGTGCGCCCGCGTATGCACATCGCTAAAGCCGATGACCGCGCCGCGCGCTTCTGGCCCCGGCACGCGGATACCGGGCGACCAGTACGGCTGTAAAACCAACCCCTCAGAGCCGGGCGGAACTTGGTTCACCAGTTCGTCAAACAGGGCTTCCGGCTCGATGCCGCGCTGCTCGGCAATATGCATCTCTCGCAGGCCAAACTCCCGCTTGAACCAATTCACCATCCAGTAACCGCGATAAATCTGGATTTCCAGGCTGTACGCGCCGGGAATGGCCGCCGGATAAGGAGGAATTAACGGAATCACCTCGATATAACGCCGGTGGGTGGTGTTAATCGTTGCCGATGTGCCGTAGCTCAAACAGCCGACATGCGGCTCCAGGCAGCCCGACCCGATCACCTCGCAGGCTTTGTCCGCCGCCGCCGCGATCAGCGGCAGCCCGGCGGGTATGCCGGTCGCCTCAGCGGCTTCCGGCATGATCTGCCCCAGCACGCCGGCAGGCGGCACGAGGTCGGGCAGGAGCGCCTTGTCCATCGGCAGTGCCTTCCACTTCCAATCGCGGGGCGATGCCCAGGTCAGACCCTTGTAATCAAAGGGGATATAAGCCACCTGGCAGCCCACCGAGTCGGCCAGCCGACCGGTGAGCCGGTAGGTCAGATAGCCGGACAGCAGCAAATATTTGTGCGTTTTTGCCCAGATGTCCGGCTGATATGTGCGAATCCAGTTCCCCTCGGCTTCAGCCTGCACGTAAGCGACCGTCTCCGACATGCCGACCAGCTTGAAGGCCCCCCCCCAGAACCCGCCCACCGGCGGCAGCCCTTCCGTCCGGCGCTGGTCCAGCCACACAATCGCCGGGCGGAGCGGTTTCCCATTGGCATCCACATTGATAACCGTTCCACGTTGGGTCGTCAGCGCCACCCCGGCAACTGCCGATTTTGGAATATCGGTAGTCTGCCACAGCTGCCGGCAGGCCTGGCAGGTCGCATCCCAGAAAACAGCTGGCTCCTGTTCCGCCCAACCTGGATGCTGAGAAAAGTATGCTTCAATCGGCACACGCGCCTTCGCAGCCAGATTTCCCTTCAGGTCAAACAGCAGCGCGCGCACGCTTTGCGTGCCATTATCAATCGCCAAAATATATTCCATAAAACATCCTTAATAACGCTAACCCCGGTCGAAAGAGAGGGTCTGCGACCCTCTCCCATACCATCAGTATTCTCTTGAGTTTGAAGTTATTGATTCGACGCTGCCCGCCGCCGGGCGCGCGCCAGCAGCACGACTCCTGCCAGTATAACAAGTAACACAAATGCGTGTGTGAAGCGGCGCTTTTTGGGTTTTACGGCTGCGCGAGCCGCCGCCAGCATCGCTGTCCAGTCGGGAATATCACTGCGCGGTGGCAGGCTGTAACAGCTTTCCCACAATCGCAGATAAGCCGCTTCCTCGGCATCCCACCGCCTATCATCCCATCCAAGCTCCGGCTGACAAATCTGCCGGAAGCGCGGCATCAGCGCCGCGCCGCCGTTTGGCAAAATTAACCCCAATCGCACGCGGCGCAGCAGCAGGTCATCCAGGTGAACCACCCCCTCAGCGCGCGCCGCCCAGCGCAGTTCTGCCCACAGCGTCAGCGTACCGGGAATACATTCCAGTTCGCCCGGCTGCGCGGCATTAACCAGATCAGGAGCATCGGCGCCGTACCGTCCCAGCAAACGGCGGCGGACAGTTTCGCTCAAACTGCCCGGCAGTTCGATATTCACCGGATTCAAAACCGGCACATCTGTTTTTACAGAGGGCATATCCGGCAGCCGCTCGTGAATCATCCGCAGCGCATCCACAGCGACGGCGCGAAAAGTCGTCAGCTTACCGCCGGTCACAGTCAACAGGCCGTTCTCCTGCCAGACAACATGCTCGCGGGACTCCTTCGAGGGGTCGTCTCTGCCTGTGCCGATGACGGGGCGCACCCCGGCATAGGTTGCCACAACATCATCCAGCGTCAGGCCGCGCGCCGGGAACTGCTGCGCGACGGCAGCCATCAGGTAGGCCACCTCGTAAGGCGAGATGCCGGGTTCATCTGTCAAAGGCGCTTCATGGTCGAGGTCGGTCGTGCCGACCAGTGTCACTCCTTCCCAGGGAAACGCAAAAACCGGGCGGCCATCCAACGGATGCACAAAAGTAACCGCCTGGGCCATCGGCAGCCGCCAGGCGGCAAAAACCAGATGGCTGCCGCGCAGCGGGCGGATGCGCGCCTCTGCGCCCACTTGCAGCCGCAGCTGGTCGGCAAACGCGCCGGTCGCGTTGATGACGGCCTTTGCCAAAACCTCGGCTGTTTCTCCGGTGATGTGATCGCGCAGCCGCGCGCCGACCACCTCGCCATCTTTAAACAGCAGTTCGTCGGCAGCAACGTAGTTCAGCGCCGCGCCGCCATCGGCAGCCGCCTCTTGAATCACGCGCAGAACCAACCGTGAGTCGTCGGTCTGGGCGTCCTCGTAACGAAAACCGCCCTGCAAATCCTCGCCGGCGATATGCGGCACGAGCATCCGAAATTCCTCGGCGCTGTAATAACGATGTGACCATTGCAGCGCCATCAGGTCGTACACCGCCAGTCCCGCGCCGTAGGCCAGCCGCCCCGGTTTAGCGCCCCGGTGTGTCGCCATCAGGAAACCGAGCGGATCTATCAGACCCGGCCCATCTTCCAGCAAATTTTCGCGCTCCCGCACCGATGTCAGCGTGATGCCCACCTGCCCGGTTGCCAGATAACGCAGCCCGCCATGCACCAGTTTTGAGGAACGGCTGGATGTACCCCAGGCGAAATCACGCTGTTCGACCAGCAAGACCCGCAAACCGGCCCGTGCCGCTTCCCGCAAAATGCCCGCCCCGGTGATGCCACCGCCGATGACCAGCACGTCCCAGGGCTGGCCGATCTGCGACCAGATTTTTTCGCGCCAATCTTTTGCCCACATAAATCCATCCCGCAATAAACCGGCGGCCTTGCAGGCCGCGCGCTACGGTACGATTAACTTGCCGGGGTTCATCACCCCTTCAGGATCGAACGACGCCAGCACATCCCGGAGCGCCTTCATACCGGCCTCCCCCTTTTCGGCGGCCAGATACGGCGCATGATCTATCCCCACGCCATGCTGGTGGCTGATCGTGCCGCCGTTGGCGATGACCGCTTCGCTGGCGGCCTTTTTAAGCCTCAGCCAGCGACGCAGCGTCTCGTCTGCATCGGACGCCAGCCGGAAGACATAGGTCGTGTAAACGCTCGTGCCATGCGGGTAGACATGCGACAGATGCGTGAACACATGGATTCGCTCGCCCAGATCGGCCAGCGCGCCGCGCAGCGCTGTTTCAATCGCCGTAATCATGGTCGGGGTGTTCGTCCAGGTTGTGGCGGTTTCCAGGGTGTCTACGGCGTATCCGCGCTCCCACAGCGTATTGCGCAGGTACGGCGTGCGAAAGCGCGATTTTTGCCACTGCCGTCCAAAAGCATCTCCAACATGCATGCCACCGCGCGCCCCGGCTATTCGCAGCGTTTCTTTAATCGTCACGCCGCCCAGCGCGCGCCCCCCGGTGAAAGCGAACACCAGCAGGCATTTATCATTTTTCGCGCCGCGCAGGCTCAGGTATCGCTCCAGCGCGCCGATTAACCGCTCATGCCCGGCCAGCGCCAGCATGGTTTCGGTTTCCACCGCCGTACTGAGGCGCAGCATAGACAGCGGCAGCCGCGCCTGGACGATTTCGCGGACGGCAGTCAGGCCGTTTTCAAAATGCGGAAAAAATACCGCGCTAAATTCTTCGCGTTCCGGCAGCGGCGAAACGCGCACGGTCGCCTCGGTGATGATTCCCAGCCGGCCTTCCGAGCCAAGCACGATTTCGCGCAGGTTCGGCCCGGCTGCCGAAGCCGGAACATTCGGCAGCACCAGATGCCCGCCGGGCGTTTCGACCCGCCCACCAACGAACAAACTCTCGATGCGCCCGTAATACAATGACTGCTGCCCGCTGGAACGCGCCGCAATCCAGCCCCCCAGCGTAGAGCATTCAAACGACTGTGGATAATGCCCCAGCGTATACCCGCGCGCCCGAAGCTGCGCTTCCAGGTCTGGGCCGCTCACCCCTGCGCCAAAAGTCGCCAGCAGGGTGGTTTCATCCAGCCGCTCTAGGCGGTTCATCCGGCTCATGTTCACCGTCAATACCGGCCTGTCGCCCGGCAGGGGGTTGATATGGCCGACCACGCTCGTACCCCCGCCGTATGGAATCAGCCGCACGCCGGTTTCCGCCGCGTAGCGAATTAATGCGCGCACATCCTCGACGCTCATCGGGTAAGCAACGCCATCGGGAAACACGCCGATATGCCCGCTCCGCAGCGCCACCCAATCCGGCATACTTTGTCCCCTAGCATGGCGAACGCGCTCCGCCGGGTCATGGTTCAGCAATGGATGTGGCCGCAGTCGGGAGTCAGGGACGGTTTTTAGCACATCTTCAAACGAGGCTTCTCCTGGCGGCGTGCTTTCGCCAAGCCGCGCCGCTAGAAAACGAGACGCGCCCTCCGATAAGGGATAACCCGTCGCATCATCTCCCCATCCATTCCATCGCCTCATTTTTCCTCCCCTGCCGGTTAATACGGCGTCTTTACGGAGCCGGGTTGGCCTTCCGCCACAAAGTCAAACTTTCCAGCATCACGGCGCGGGTCAACTGCTCGGCGGTGTCCGCGTCCTCCCGCCGGGCAGCCTCCAGCAGCGCCATATAGAAAATGCGCGAAGTCTGCCGCGCTTCCGGCAGCGCGAAATAAATCAGTGCCAGCGGTTCATAAAAACCGGTAAAACTGTTCAAAATCATGGCATAAACCGGATTGCCAGAAGCAATCGCCAGCCGCCTCTGGAGCATCCAATCAAAGTTGGCGAAAGCATCCGGCGCATCCTCAAGTTTTTCATGAGCGGCCAGCAGCGCGGCAGCCGCCTCGGCAGACTGCTCGACCGCCAGCCGAGTATAGGAGGGGGCCATATCCAGCCGAACGCGCAGTAAATTCGGCACAAAATCCGGCGGCAGCGTCCGGCTGTGACGAACGATGCCGCTGAGGATATTCAGCCCGCCATCCCACCAGAAGTCATTGACTTTTGTTGCTTTGCCCTGGTGAATTGTCACCCAGCCGTCACGCTCTACCCGCCGCAGCACTTCGCGCAGTGTAGGCCGTGTCACGCCTAATTGAGCAGCCAGCTCACGCTCGCCGGGCAGTGTAGAACCGGGCGGAAAATGCCCTTCCAGGATAGCGGTAATTAACGCTCGCTCGGCGTGATCTACCGGGCGTTGGGGTTTCGTCCAATTCATGCTACGCGCCTGTCTTTAAAGTCCAATCAAAACTGGTAAGTGGTCTGACCAGTTTACCTCAGTATGGTATTTTTTGTGGGTTCTGTCAAGTAATCAGCTTGATATTTAGTATCTATCCGTAAACCGATTGATCTGGTAGCAGAACAGTGGGCTTAAGCCCACTGTCTGGTGGGTTTACGGATAAACTCTTAATACAACAGGCAGATCAGCGCTTGGATGAGGGTATCTACGGCTAACTGCACACCAGGGGTCAAACCTACCGCAAAAGACAGATCCCCCGGCTGAATGCCAAGCAGATAAACGGGGCTGCCCAACTCAAGGTGAAGGTAGTGGGCCAACATTGAAAGCGGCAGGCTGTGTGTGCTAGCGCTGAGGCCCGCGATCTGCTCCATCACCAGCCACCGAATGTCCCCCGGCTCGGCGTCCATCTGCGCGGCATCCACCAGCAGCACCAGTTCGGGGCCAAAACGGCGCAGCACCCCGGTGCAGTTTTCCGGGGTTAAACCCGCTTCCAGCACCAGCACATCCCCCCGCCCTGCCAGCGCCGTTTGCAGCCCGCGCGCGACTATAATACCGGCGGCATCATCGCCGTGCAGTTCGTTCCCAATGCCCAGGATGGCTAAACGAGGACAGCCCTCCGACTTATCCAGCCGCTGGCTCAGGCACTCGCTCCAGGAGATGCTCAAGATCGGTTTCCTCGCCATAATAGATCGTAAACGGCGCGGTCGTCTGAGCGGCCAATTCCCAATCTTCGCTCGACATACCAATGCAGGCAAACCGGCAGTTCTTCACACACTGGCCGCAGTATGTGCAGCGGTCGGCATGATAACGCATGACGAACTTTTTGGCCTGTTTATCAATGGTGATGATCTCAATCGCCTCGGATGGACAATCCTTCACACACAGGCAGCACCCGCTGCAATTCGACGAGTCCCAGTGCAGCTTGCCGCGCAGGCGTTCGGGCGTTTTTTGGCGCTCGAAGGGATACAGTTGTGTTACAGGCTTCTGGAAAAACGAACGCAGCGTATCTACCAGCATTGAACCGATTTTCACGTCGTCAGCTCCTCAACAATAACGTCACGAACCATTGCAGCAAAACCAGCAGCGTGCCATAACGCCACCACAAACCAACCGTCTGATCTATTCGCAGGCGCGTCATCAGCGTTTGCAGCCCCACCAGCACCAGCAGCAGCGCCAGAGTCTTGACGAAATAATCCAGCGGGTTCTGGATGCCGCCCAGGTAAAACGCCGCTACCAGCGTCAGCCCGGCGATTAATTCCACATAACGCCCCAGGTAAAACAGCGCCAATCCCCGACCGCTGTATTCGGTCATCGCCCCGGCCACGATTTCTGTTTCTGCCTCCGGCGCGTCGAAGGGGCGCATCTCCAGCTTGCCCATCAGCCCGATCAGCGCGATCACGAATCCAACCGGCTGCATTAAAATAACCGGGTGTTCGGCAGCATACCCCATCACCTCATCGATCTGCCAGCTTCCGGCGGCTACCGCCGGCCCCAGCATTGCCAGCATAAAGGGCGCTTCATACGAAAACAACTGTGTCAATGTGCGGGTCGCGCCCACCAGCGAAAAGCGGTTATTGGTATTCGCGCCCGCAATGCCGGTACACAGCGTCAGCAGGCTGAGCATGTAAACTGTCACGATCAGATCACCTGGGAAGCTGTAGGCCGGCGGCAGCCCGGCGATGGGCAGGTACAGAGCGGCGGTAAGCACCCCCGCCAGCGCAATCACCGGCAGCCCGATGAACAGGCGCGCATCAACGCTGGCCGGCACCACTTCTTCTTTTGCCAGCAGCTTGAGCATATCGGCCAGCGGTTGAAACCAGCGCGGCCCGACCCGGTTTTGCAGCCGGGCGACCAGCTTACGGTCGGCCCACTCGTAAACCATGCCGTTAAACAGGATGAACAGGCCGCCGGGAAAAATCATCAGCGTAAACAGCGTCCGCAGAACATCCATGCGTCATTTCCCTTGATAAAACGCGATGCCGTAATGGCGAATCTGCTCCCAGTTATAAGCAGCCCCGCCAGCATCGGCCACGACGACAGTGCGATCATTGCACGAAAAACAGGGGTCAATCCCGGCCAGGATCATCGGCATATCGGCCAGTTGATGGCCGACCGCCGTCACCAGCACCGAAGCCATATTACACAGTGTCGGCGTGCGTACTTTAACGCGCTCCGGGTTATCCGTCCCGTTACTTTTGATGAAATAGAACAGTTCGCCGCGCGGCGCTTCCACCCGGCTGACCGTTTCGCCAGCCTTCACGCGGCGCGGCATCCGGGTCTGAAGCTCGCCAACCGGCAGGGTATCGAGAATTTGCCGGATAATCCGGTAGCTCTCGAACAGCTCTTTGATACGCACGATAAAACGCGCTTCCAGGTCGCCGGCTTCGGCCAGCACGGGCTGAACGGGATAATCGGCGTAAGCCGCATACGGCGCTTCTACCCGGATGTCGCGTATCACACCGGATGCCCGCGCGGTCGGGCCGACCACACCCAGCGTTTCGGCTTGTTCCAGTGACATCACACCAACGCCGCGCGTGCGCTGCAAAAATACTTGGTCGGTCGTCACCACTTCCAGATAATGATGGGTGCGCCCCTCCAGAAATTCCAGCCCGCGCCGGATCGTATCGCCGATCTCCGGCATCACATCGAACTTGACGCCGCCCAGCACGTTCGCGGAATAATTGACACGGTTGCCGGTCAGCGTCTCCAGAATATCCATGACCGTTTCCCGGTCGCGCCAGGTGTACATAAACAGGGTATCAAAACCGGCTTCGTGCGCCGCCACGCCCAGCCACAGAAAATGACTGTGGATGCGCTCCAGCTCTGCCACCAGCACACGAATAGCCTGCGCGCGCGGCGGCACTTCGACCCCCGCCAGTTTCTCGACACCCAGGCAGTACGCCAGCGCATGAACGTGAGAGCAGATGCCGCAGATACGCTCCAGAAGATACAGGCTTTGCGTCCAGTTGCGACTTTCGGTGGCTTTTTCGATTCCCCGGTGCGCGTATCCCAGCCGAACCGACGCATCCGTGACGACTTCACCATCCACCGTAAAGCTGAAATGTCCCGGTTCTTTTAACGCCGGGTGCTGCGGGCCAATCGGCACGATAAAGCGTTTTCCGCTCAAGCTCCCGTCTGTACTCATGCGCCCTGCTCTTTCTCCGCGCTGTCCACAAACGCATCCTTACGCAGCGGATAAATATCCGAAGGCCAGTCATCGGCCAGGAACAGTCGGTCGGTATTCGGCGTGTTTACGACAACCACCCCTAACATTTCGGCCAGCTCGCGCTCGAATACGCTGGCCGATGGAATGATCTCGCAGATACTCGGCACGGACGATTCTTGTCGTGGAATCGGTACGCGCAGCGTCATCACCGCCGAGCCGGAACAGAAGTGATACAGCACTTCAAGCTGTCCGGCTTCCGCACCCAGATCAAGGCCGGTGATGGCTGCCAAATAACCCCAATGTGCCGTTTGCAGGGCGCGAACCGCCGCTGTTAAGTCCGCCGAGGCGATGACTGCATCCAGGCGCTCCGGTTCCGGCTCTTGAAAATCGTTCACCCAGGCCGCCAGAACATCCCGCGCGGCGGCCAGCCGCTCCTGGGCGCCGCTCATATAACCGTCTCCTCGACTGGACGGGCGGCCGCGGGAGTTTGCAGTTTGCCCAGCAGTTTCGCCACACCGTCAATGATCGCCTCCGGTCGCGGCGGGCATCCCGGCACGTAAATATCTACCGGAATCACCTCATCAACATGCCCGACGACGTTATAACACCCCTGGAAGGCTCCACCGGAAATTGCGCACGAGCCGACCGCAATGACAAATTTGGGCTCCGGCATCTGTTCGTAAACGCGCAGCAGCCGGTCGCGCGCTTGCAGCGTAACCGGCCCGGTGCAGATCAAAACATCGGCATGGCGCGGGCTGCCTTCCAGCTTAACGCCGAAACGCTCCACATCATAACGCGGCGTCAGGGTCGCCAAGATTTCGATGTCGCACCCATTACACGAGCCGCTGTTGAAGTGAAGCACCCAGGGCGAATTCACCCGCGCCCAGGTCTTAACCCGATCGAAAACATCATTCCAGACCTTGCCCAGTTCCATATTTTCTGCCCTCGTTATCCTAGGATGAGCGCCACCAGCGCCAAACCCAGTCCTGCCAGATAAACACCCTCAATGGGCGAAAGATTACCGCTGCCCAGCACCAGCACGCCCAGGTGCAACACCGCGAAAAACAGCGCGATGCGGAAAAACGGCCTGTAGCCTGGCGCGGCCAGGTGTTCCGGTTCGGCCTCGCCGCTGGCATACGTGCTGTTCTTTAAAGGCGAGTCAGACCGATTCGGCGCCAGGTTTCTCCCGAACAGCGCCAGCAAACCGGCCAGCACAACATAAATCAGAAACGCAGCAGGGGGCGACAATAAGTCCATACACACCTCACAAACCACCAAAGGCCGCCATCAGCGCGGATGTCGCGGGCTGTGTCAGCCACGTCAGCGCACCCGGCCATAGGCCGACCACCAGCATCGCTGCCGCCAGTAAAACCACCGGCAGCACAATAGCGACCGGCAAACGCCGCGCCGGCTGGCCGGCAGTGGATGAAGCGTCCTGAAAGAGCGCGTTAATCACCGGCAGATAATAAGCCAGCGAAAGCACGCTGTTCAGCGCGGCGAAGATGACCAGCGCGTCAATCCAACCCGTGCCGGTCCCGACGCCGGCGACGAAAATCTGCCATTTTGACATAAACCCGGCCAGCGGCGGCACACCGCCCAGGCTCAACAGTGCCAGCGTCAAAGCAAGCCCGATCAGGGGATAACGCCGCGCCGTGCCGCGCAGATCGCCGATGCCCAGCGTATGTTCGCCGCCGGAGAGCCGCCCCAGGGCATATAACACCGCACCGACCGCGAAAAATGCCAGACCTTTCATCAGCCCATGATTCAGCGCGTGGAACAGCCCACCCTGAATACCCGAACTTTCGCCGGTATAAATGCCGATGCCCAGGCCCAGCAGCATGTAACCGATCTGGCTCATGCTGGAATACGCCAGCAGCCGTTTGATCTGCGTCTGCCGCAGCGCCAGCAGGTTGCCGACGAAAATGTTCAGCGTCCCAAAGGCCATCAGCAGCATGCCCCAGGACAGCGTTATGCCCGCCAATGCCGCCGCCACCCGCAGCAGCGCCACCAGACCGGCTTTGGTCACCACGCCGGATAACACCGCGCTGATGCCGCTGGGCGACTCGGCGTAAGCGTCCGGCAGCCAGGTATGCAGCGGCACGATGGCGAGTTTGACGCCAAAACCGATCAAAAACAGCGCCCCGGCCGCCGGCATCAACGTCGCATCGCCGGCGGCCTGCCGGATGGCGGCCAGATCAAGCGTGCCGGTCTGCGCCAGCACCAGCGCGATACCCAGCACCACCAGCGCCGACCCAACCGCACTCTGAACGAGATATTTCACCCCCGCTTCCAGCGAAGTTGGCCGCCGGCGATAAAAAGCGACCAGCAGATAGGTGCAGATCACCATCGCCTCAAACCACACCCACAGGTTAAACAGATCGGCGGCGCAGGCCAGGCCGATCATCGCCCCGGTAAGCGCCAGCAGCAGGGCGTAATATTTTTCTTCGCCGGTTTGCCCGGCCATGTACGGCCCGGAATAAATCACCGCCAGTGTGCCTAGCGCCAGTACCAGCGCCGCCAGCAGCAGGCTAAGACCGTCCACCTGAAAAGCGACCACCTCGAATTGCAGCGTCACCGGCGCGACATAATCCCGCATCATCAGCGCAAAGACCGCCCACACAACAGCCAACGCCGTCAGCGCGACCATCCTAGGAGACAGCGGAATCAGGCGCGACCAACGCCCCACCAGATAAGGAAGGGGGGAAGCAGCCAGCGGCACGATAATCAGACTGACAGGCACAGCTGCGTTCATGCGCCCCTCCCCAATACCACGATAATCAGGACGATCAACAGCCCGCCGACAATCCCGGCCACATTCCAGTTCAACTGCCCGGTCTGCGCGATACGCGCCGTCTCGCCCAACCAGGTCATCAGCCGCGCCAGCCGCAGCCCCGCGCCGTCTATTGCCGCACGGTCGAACCCGGCAGCCAGCCGTGACAGGCTGTTGTACGGGCGCACCGCAATCTGATCGTACAACTCGTCCACCCACCACTTGTTTCGCAGCGCGTTAAAGAGCGCGCCTTCCAACGGGTCGCGTTCACCGACCGGTCGGCGGCCATACAGCAGATACGCCAGCCCAAAACCCAGCAGTGCCAGCGCCGTCGAAACCCCGGCCACGCCGGCGTTAAATGCCCCGGCTTCAGCCTCATGGGTGGTGTGTTCCAGCCAGCCGCCCAATGTGTGAACGCCAGGCAGGTTTAGCGCCCCGCCAATCACCGACAGCCCGGCCAGAATGATGAGCGGGATTAACATAAAACGCCCGCTTTCGACGGCGTGCGCGGCGGCCTGAGTCCGCCCTTTGCCGAAAAATACCATCAACATCTGCCGCGCGATGTAAAACGCGGTCAGAAAAGCCGCTGCCGTCAGCGCGACATAAGCCAGCGGGTAATGCTCGAACGCCGCCAGCAGAATTTCATCTTTTGAAAAGAAACCGGCCAGCGGCGGCAGCCCCGCCAGCGCCAGCGCGCCCGCGATATACGTCCAGAATGTAACCGGCATCTTCGACCGCAAGCCGCCCATCACCCGCATATCCTGCGGGTCGAACGCCTCGCCGCGCTCAACATGGCCGAAACCATGCGCGACGCCGTGAATCACCGAGCCGGCAGCCATAAACAGCAGCGCCTTAAAAAACGCATGAGTGACGAGGTGAAACAGCCCCGCTGTATACGCGCCCATCCCCACCGCCGCGACCATAAACCCAAGCTGGCTGATGGTCGAATAGGCTAGTACGCGCTTGATGTCATTCTGCCCGACGGCAATACTGGCCGCCAGCAGCGCCGTACACGTCCCCACCAGCACCACCATACCCTGCGCGACCGGCGACAGCGCGAACAAAACCCCTGTGCGGGCGATCAGATAAACGCCGGCTGTGACCATCGTCGCGGCGTGGATGAGCGCCGAGGCCGGAGTCGGGCCGGCCATTGCGTCCGGCAGCCATACGAACAGCGGAATCTGAGCGCTTTTGCCGGTCACGCCCAAAAGCAGCAGCAGCGCGATCAGGGTCGCCAGCGGCGTGCCGACCGCCAGGGTTTCCTCGGCCTGGCCGAACACATCGGCAAAATTTAGCGAGCCGAACGCCCAAAACATGGCGAACATCGCCAGCAGCAGCCCGGC
Source organism: Anaerolineae bacterium (assembly GCA_026645945.1). Taxonomy (GTDB): domain Bacteria; phylum Chloroflexota; class Anaerolineae; order Aggregatilineales; family Phototrophicaceae; genus CFX2. Next base: position 38,227 of record JAPKMO010000007.1, on the reverse strand, counting down.
ATCCCCGACACGGTTCGCCAGAAAAGCCTTACGCGCGGCACTGCTGTTTCGCCAGCCCTCGCCGCCGGGTTTATCGAACCAGAAGCCGATCAGCAGATAGGAACACAGCCCCACCCCCTCCCAGCCGACGAACAACAGCAAAAAATTATCGGCGCTCACCAGCAGCAGCATCGCCGCCAGAAACAGATTTAAGTAGACAAAAAAGCGCGTGAAACGTGCATCCCCATGCATATACCCGATTGAGTATATGTGGATGAGCGTTCCCACGCCTGTCACCACCAGCATCATCGTCGCCGAAAGTGTATCCACCCGAAACGACCATGATATACTCAGGCTGCCGACCTGTATCCATTCCCCCAGCGAAACAATCGCGCCTTCCGGCTGCGATATAAGCGCCAACAACTGGAGAACAGACACAGCAAAAGCCAGTCCAGACATCACACTGGCGATAATCCCGGTGATAGGTTCGCGTATCCGCATCCCAAAGGCCAGGTTCAGCAGCACCCCGGCCACCGGGAAGGCGATAACGAGCGGAACCAGATTGAACATACATGCCCCTTCTTACAGAAAAACCGCTCAACCCCGTAGGGTCGAAAGTTCCCGAACATCCAGCGAACCGAAGCGCCGCCGCACCTGAACCGCCAGCGCCAGCCCCACTACCGCCACCACCGTATCGGCAACGATCAGCGTCACGGCCAGGCTCTGCCCCAGGTTAATCTGGCCGCTCAGGCTGCCGGCGGCCACCAGCGCCAGCACCACACCCTTAACCATGATTTGCAGCGCGATGACAACCTTAATCAGGTTCCGCAGCGCCAGCAGGCCGTACAATCCGATGCCCAGCAAAATCAAAGCCCCGGCAGCCGCCACTTGTAATATGGTCATACGCGCTCCCTTTCCAGGCTTGACTCGACCTCAAAACCCACTTGCTCCGGCAGTTCATCGCCCGGCTGCACGGCTTCCGCGCTGGTTTTTTCGACAGGACGTTCTTCGGCCAAAATTCCCAGCACGCCTAGCACCCCCGCGAAAATCAACACAATCTGCGCCAGAGCATCGGCACCCCGTTCCTGCCATACCACGACCGTAAACGAGGATTCGTCGTCGGCTGCTGGTGGGTTGTCCGTCGGCGCCAGCATCCAGGCCAGCAGCAGGACGGAAGCAGCGACCAGTCCTATCGCCAGCGGACGCGGAATAATCGCCGGCAGACGGGTCGTTTCTTCACCCGCCAGGCTGATGGCAAACACAAACAAAACAGTTACCAGGCCCGCGCCCACGCTTAACTCGATGACGGCAACTTCATGAGCGCCCAGCAGATACAGCAAAACGGCCACCAACGCGCTGACGCCCGCCAGCCAGATGGCCGCAACTAACAGACGCGGTGCGCGAATCGCCTGGATGGCGCAGAACACCGCAGCAATCAGCAGGCTTACTTGCAACATTGTAAGGGATTGACTCCTTTTTGTCCTAATAAGTTTATAACGGCAGGCAGTCGCGCTGACAGTGTAGAACGGCACATCCAATGATGATCTTTATCCTTCATTTGTGACTTTTTGCACAATTAAACATGTATTTTCGGCATATGCGTAAAAAATGCGGTGATCCATACAATTCATTATTAGGAGGACTATACCCTATGGCACTACCATCATCTTTTCCGGTTTCACCCCCTCTGATTTTTGAGCGTAAAGACTTGCAAAAGCTGCTCGAAGTTTTAAACGCTCAGGGTTATCGCGTCATCGGCCCAACTGTGCGCGATGGCGCGGTAATCTACGATGAAGTTCAGTCCGACCACGAATTTCCCGTCGGATGGACGGACTCACAGTCTGCCGGGACGTATCGTCTTGAAAAGAGCGATAGCAAAGCCCTCTTTGCCTACACCGCCAGCCCGCAGTCCTGGAAGCGTTTTTTACATCCCCCTGCCCTGACCCTGTGGGAAGCCCACCGTAGCAACGGTACATTCCAGATCACAGCGGAAGATGCGTCCCCGCGTTACGCCTTTGTCGGCGTGCGGGCGTGCGAGCTTCAGGCCATCGCCATTCAGGATAAGGTTTTCCTCTACAGCGAGTTTATGGACCCGCACTACAAGGCTCGCCGTGAGAATACCTTCATCGTCGCCGTGAACTGTGGCCGCGCCGGCGGCACCTGCTTCTGTGTCTCGATGAATACCGGGCCAAAGGCGTCTTCCGGCTTTGACCTGGCTTTGACCGAAATTCTGGAAGACGAACGCCATTATTTTGTGGTCGAAATCGGCTCGGAGGCCGGCGCTGAAATAATGCGAGAGCTGCCCCACCGCCCCGCCGGTGAAGGCGAAATCGAGGCAGCCGAGCGCATCTTGGCGCAAACCGCCGCCAGTATGGGGCGCGAATTAAAGACCGATGACCTGAAGGAACTGCTGTACCGCAGCTACGAAAGCCCTCGCTGGGACGATGTCGCCCGGCGCTGCCTGACCTGTGGCAACTGCACGCTGGTCTGCCCCACCTGTTTTTGCACCACCGTCGAGGATGTAACCGACCTGACCGGCGAACAGGCCCAACGGGTACGAAAATGGGACTCCTGTTTTACGATGGACTTTTCCTACATTCACGGCGGCAGTGTGCGTTATTCCACCAAATCACGTTATCGCCAGTGGCTGACCCACAAACTGGCAACCTGGATTGACCAGTTCGGCACATCGGGCTGTGTCGGCTGCGGGCGCTGCATCACCTGGTGCCCGGTGGGCATAGACATCACCGAGGAAGTCCAGGCTGTCCGCGCAGGCGGAGGCAAAACTTCTAAAAAAGGGGCAAAACATGAAAACGTTTGACGCTATTCTCAAAGAAACCAAATTTTTCCAGGACCTCAAGCCCGAATATATTGATATAATCGCTGGGTGCGGCAGCAACGCGCGCTTCGACCCCGGCGATTACATCTTCCGCGAAGGCGAACCGGCCAACACGTTTTACCTCATCCGGCACGGCCAAGTCGTCATTGAACTGCACGACCCCCGCCGGGGACAGATTCCGATTTACACCGTCCACGAAGATGATATTCTCGGCTGGTCTTGGCTGTTCCCGCCTTACAAATGGCACTTCAGCGCGCGAGCAGTCAGCCTGACGCGCGCCATCGCCCTGGATGGCGCCTGCCTGCGCGGCAAATGCGACGCGGATACCGATCTTGGTTACGAACTGATGAAACGCTTCGCCGCCATTGTCATTGATCGCCTGCACGCGACTAGACTACAGGTGTTGGACATCTATGGTTGAAAATCTGCTCACCGAAAAACTGACCGCTGCCGACCCAATGCTACCGGGATTGTTCCGCATCCATCGTATCCTCAAAGAGTCTTATGATACCTTCACCGTCGAGTTAGTCTCTCTGGAGGGGTATCAGACATTTCCCTTTGAAGCCGGTCAGTTTAACATGCTCTACGTCTACGGCGTTGGCGAGATTCCCGTTTCGATCAGCGGCGACCCCCTGCACCCCGAAACGCTGGTGCATACCACGCGCGTCGTCGGCACGGTCACACGCGCGATGCGGGAACTCAAAATCGGCGATGTCATCGGCGTGCGCGGGCCTTTCGGCAGCGCCTGGCCGGTTCAGGCGGCGAAAGGTAACGACCTGGTATTCGTGGCGGGCGGCATCGGTCTGGCCCCGCTGCGCCCCGCGCTTTATCAGATACTCGCCCAGCGCGACCGCTACGGCAAAATTGTGCTGCTGTATGGCTGTCGCAGCCCGGAAGACATCCTCTTCCGCAAGGAACTGGAGAAATGGCGCGCGCGCTTCGACCTGGAAATTTACGTCACGGTAGACTACGCCAATACCCGCTGGCACGGCAACGTCGGCGTCGTCACCAAACTCATCCCCAAAGCGCCCTTCGACCCGCTGAACACCATCGCAATGGTGTGCGGCCCGGAGGTGATGATGCGTTTCACCGCCATCGAACTACAGAAGCGCGGCGTCAATCCCGATAATATCTACATCTCGATGGAGCGGAACATGAAATGCGCCGTCGGCTTTTGCGGCCATTGTCAGTTTGGGCCGACCTTCATCTGTAAAAACGGCCCCGTTTATCCATACAGCCAGATGCAAAACTGGCTTACCATGTGGGAGATATAACCATGCCGCGTGACCATAAACCCAAACTCGCCGTCTGGAAATTTGCCTCCTGCGATGGCTGTCAGTTGAGCTTACTGGACTGCGAGGACGAACTCCTGGCCGTCGCCGGAGCAATCGAAATCGCCTATTTCCCGGAGGCCACGCGCTCGGTTGTGCGCGGCCCCTATGATGTGTCGCTGGTCGAGGGTTCGATCACGACCCCGCATGATGCCGAGCGTATTCATCAAATTCGCAAAAGCTCTAAATTCCTGGTGACGATTGGCGCCTGCGCCACCGCCGGGGGTATCCAGGCGCTGCGAAACTTCAAAGATGTTAACAGCTACGTTAAAGCGGTTTATGCTACGCCGGCCTATATCGAAACGCTGGAAAAATCCACCCCCATTGCCGATCACGTGTTCGTAGACTTTCAACTGCGCGGCTGCCCCGTCAACAAATACCAGTTGGTCGAGGTACTCAGCGCCTACCTGAACGGGCGCAAACCCAACACCCCCTCGTACAGCGTATGCGTGGAATGCAAGCAGCGCGGCACAGTCTGCGTGATGGTCGCGCACGGCACGCCCTGTCTGGGGCCGGTAACACATGCCGGCTGCGGTGCGCTCTGCCCGGCTTACAACCGGGGCTGTTATGGCTGCTTCGGGCCAATGGAAACGCCCAACACCGCAGCTCTGGGCGAGTGGTGGCGCAAACTGGGCGTCAGCGCGCCGGACATCGTGCGGGCATTCCGCAGCTTTAACGCTTACGCCGACGCATTCAGAAAGGAGAGCGAGGTCTATGAACACCCGAACTATCAAGGTTGATTATCTCGCCCGCGTTGAAGGTGAAGGCGGCCTGCACGTTAAGGTCAAAAACGACCGCGTGGTGGATGTCAAGCTGAAGATTTTCGAGCCGCCTCGTTTTTTCGAGGCTTTCCTGCGGGGGCGCAGCTTCACCGAAGCGCCGGACATCACCGCCCGCATTTGCGGCATCTGCCCGGTGGCCTACCAGATGAGTTCCGTCCATGCGATGGAGCGCGCCCTCGGCGTGACGGTCGGCGGCCAGCTCCGCGAGCTGCGCCGGCTGCTTTACTGCGGTGAGTGGATTGAAAGCCACGTCCTGCATGCCTACATGCTGCACACGCCGGACTTTTTGGGCTACCCGGATGCCATCCAGATGGCGAAAGTGTACCCCGAAGTTGTCAAAAATGGTCTGCTGCTGAAAAAAATCGGCAACGAAATCGTCACGCTGGTCGGCGGGCGCGAAATTCACCCCATTAACGTTCGCGTCGGCGGTTTCTACAAAGTGCCGAACAAACGCCAGCTTCTTGAACTGGGCGAAAAATTAACGCTCGCCCGAAAGCTGGCGGAAGACATGGTGCGTTTCACGGCGGGGCTGCCCTTCCCGGAGTTCGAGCAGGATTACGAATTTGTCGCGCTGCGCCACCCCAATGAATATCCCTACAACGAGGGTCGGCTGGTTTCCAACAAAGGTGTGGACATTGACATCTCAGACTACGAAAACACCTTTGCCGAAGAACACGTCGCGCACTCGACGGCGCTTCACTCGGTCATCAAGGGCAAAGGCTCGTATTTCGTCGGGCCGCTGGCGCGTTTCAACCTCAACTTCGACAAACTGCCCACAGACATTCAGGCCCTTGCCCACGAGGTCGGCGCCAAACCGCCGGTGCTGAACCCCTTCAAGAGCATCGTCGTCCGCAGCCTGGAAACGCTCTACGCCTGCCACGAGGCGCTGCGGATCATCGAAGCCTACGAAATGCCAGAGCAGCCGGTCGTAGACGTGCGGCCCCGCGCCGGCACAGGCTGGGGCTGCACCGAAGCGCCGCGCGGCATCCTGTACCACCGTTACACGCTTGATGCCAACGGGCTGATTCTCGATGCCAAGATCATCCCCCCGACATCGCAAAACCAGAAAACGATTGAAAATGATCTGTGGCATTTCGTCGAACGGGCGGCAGACCTGCCGGACGACCGCCTGACCTGGCAGTGCGAGCAGGCCGTCCGAAATTACGATCCGTGCATCTCCTGTTCGGTACACTTTTTGAAGGTCAATATCGAGCGCGAGTAGCCTACTCATATAAGGGGCATGGCCTATTCATGCCCCTGGAAGAGTTTTAAGCCGGTGACTGCAAACCCTATGAGCAGTTCAGTTTTATGCGTTGGCATCGGTAACGAGTTTCGCGGTGATGATGCCGTTGGGCTGATCGCGGCGCGCATGTTGCAAGCCAGGCAGCTGCCCGGCCTGCGTGTCATCGAGCAAAGCGGCGAAGGCGCAGCGCTGATGGCGGCCTGGGGCGGCGCGGCAGCCGTTTTTCTGGTAGATGCCGTTTCATCCGGCGCTGCCCCCGGCACGATTTACCGACTGGACGCCGGGTTTTCACCCATCCCTGCCGAATTTTTCCACTACTCGACCCATGCCTTCAGCGTGGCCGAAGCGGTGGAGATGGCGCGGGCGCTGGATGAACTGCCGCCCCGCCTGGTCATTTATGGCATCGAGGGCGCGAACTTCGACCTGGGCATCAGTTTATCACCGGCAGTCGAAGCAGTTCTCCCGGCACTGGTTGAACAAATGGCAGCGGAAATATTATACTCATAACATTCCGTCGGTGACACCCCATTGTTGTCCTTGGCTGTGGCGGGTACAATAAACCAAAAACAACTGACTGAGCCTGATGCACGAACTCCCTGTCACCCAGAGCGTCCTTGAAATCATATTGAATCATGCCGGCGAAGCCCGGCGCATCACCGACATCCATCTGGTTATCGGCCAGTTGGCTTCATTTGTGGACGAGTCGGTACAGTTTTATTGGGACATCATCAGCCAGGGAACCATTGCCGAAGGCGCGCGGCTGCACTTCCGGCGTGAGCCGGCGGTGATGCTCTGTTACGACTGCGGCTATCGTTATTACCTGGGCGGCGATTTCACCTGCCCCAACTGCGGCAGCGACATTGTGGCTGTCGAATCGGGCGAGGAGTTTTACATCGAATCCATCGAAGTGGAGACGGAGGACGTGCCAACATAAACTGCGGCGCGGCGGCCCGTTTTACCCCACAAGCGCCTGAACCCGCGCCAAATCATCCGGCGTATTGATGTTCAGAAACGAATGCAGCTCCGGGTCAATCTGCTGGAGATCAGCCTCCTCAACGTACCGGGTGCTGACATCCTGATAAAAGTCCGAGACGCGCAGTTGGCCGCGTTCCAATCGCGCCCGAATCGGCTCTAAACACGTCTTGCGGTAAACCGCGTGGAACGGCTCCGGCTTACCCTCGATGCGCGGCACAACTGCATCATACTCCTGCCGCAGCCCCGCCATATAAATCAGCAAATTTGTATTCAAAAGCGGCATGTCGCAGGCCACACACAGCGTATAATCGGTTGGGCTGTGCGCCAAAGCGGTATATAGTCCACCCAACGACCCCGCACCCGGTTTCACATCCGAGAAAATCGGCAGTCCAAACGCAGCATATTTTTCCGGTTCGTTGGCGATCAAAAAAATCGCCGCGCCAGGCAGGGCTGCCCGTTCGATCACATGCTGGAGAACCGGCTTGCCTTTCAAAACCAGCAGCGCCTTATCGCTCCCCATGCGGCTGGAACGCCCACCCACCAGAATCGCCGTCGTCAGCATACAGGCCTACGGCGCAGCCAGCGCGGAATCACGATCATAAGCATGGCATTCGTGGCAGTAGTGGCTGGCCTGCTGGTCAGGTTTTTGCTGGCAGCCCGACCCCATCACCAGGGGAATATCGTACTGCTGGCCGGCTGCTTTGCCCGTCAGCGTCCAGCGTCCATCGTGTTTCTGCGCGTGCCAAAAAGCCTCCCCGCGCGAAGTGGCAATCACTGTCATTCCGATCTCCAAATCAACATTTGGGTTGAGCCGCGCCCGCTTAAGCGCCGGGTCATCCTCAGCCGCGATCACCATCTCGTCGGGCGGCGCATCCAGTGTCCCATGACAGGTCGAACATTGGACATACTGCGCCTGGCTGCGGCTGCTGTATAACTGCGCGTCGCCCATTACCTCTAACGATGTGTGACAGTCTATACAGTCCAGTTCCCATTCGCAAAGTGTGAATTGGCCGATAGGCTGGTAATACTCGCGCAGCCGCTTTTCACGCTCGGATGTATTTTGCGGCGGCGGCAGATCATCACGTTCCAAAAACGTCATCGTCCGCAGATCGTAGTTGCCCCGGTTGTGGCAGTGGTTACACTGTGTATAGGGAATCGCCAGGGTAAATTCGTGGCGCGCGGCGTATCCGGGTTGATCTTTCGGGATGGATGGGTCGCCGCCCTGGTAGAGGCCGTCCGTTTCCGCCAGCATATGGCAGCTTGCGCAGCCGGTGCTGCGGTGATAATAATCGGCCTCGCGCGGCTCGGCGTACAGGTGGCAGCCCAGACAGTTGGTGGCAAAACTACGCACCGGCGGCGGCGCATTTTCATCCGGCGCGAACGCCTGCAAATGATCTACCGGCTGGACGGCGAACAAGGCTGTTTCGTCCGGCTGCAAGCCGAATGCCCGCCGCACCAGGCTAATCGCCCCAGCATAGGTCGCCATCAGGCTGCGCTGCGTCAGGACGATCTGCCCGGCATGGCATTCTCCGCAAAACTGCTGCGCTACATCCAGCGCGGACGGGTTCGCCGTCAAACCATCATGGGCGGCCTCTTTTTCCAGCGCCAACGCCCCCCCGCCATGACAGGACACGCAGCCAAAGTCCTCTAGCGGATGGGACGGGCTGATTTCCTCAATCCCGTTGTGGCAGGTCAGGCAGCGTTCCGGCTGGCCGGTTCGCGCCGGCGTCAGTTCCAGCACAGGCCGCTGCACCGCCATCAGCGACGCCGCCAGCGCCAGCACCAGGCCGACCAGCGCCACCAGCGGAAGGATAATGCGAGCCGGCTTGACCGAGGGTTCGGGCAAAGTCTATCGCTCCACCACTGCCGGCGTTTTTAACACCCGCTGTTCGGGTCGGCCCCAGCTTGCAGCCAGCCATGCAAGCGCCGCATGAGTCCCGCGTCAAGTTCCTCCAGGTCATGCTCCGGCACATCAGCTGTGCTGGACGACATCGCCAGCAGGAAGGCCGCCGCGTCTTCGGGATACCCCACCAGCGCCGCCGCGCTGCCGCCCTGGGCAAACGCGCCATGACACCGGTCGCAGCCGCTTTCGGTGTACAGCTGCATCCCCAGGATTTCCCCCTCCCCCAGCGTGGGCGCGGCAGCCGCCTGGACTCCGGCGTCCAGCGACAACACCCAGGCGTAGAGGTCGCGCACATCGGCTTCGCTCAATTCGCTTTCGCTGAAAGCCGGTTTAGGCGGTCGCGTTTCGCGGATCGCTTCGGTGAAATCCGCTGGGGACAGCCGCGTTTGCGCCAGCGGCGGGCCGATGCGCCCCTCGGCCAGCCCGCCGTGACAGTTATCGCAGCGCCAGGTGGTAAATAAAACCGCGCCATGCCGGACATCGCCCGCCGGGTCAAACGTCGGTTCCGGCGCAATCGTCGGCACAACTTCGGTCGGTCGCGGCGTTGGGGCCGCTTCGGCGCACGCGGCCAGGGTCGAAGCCAGCAGCAGTATAATCGCAAGTCGCCGCATGTTAATCCCCTCCCGCTGGTTCGGGTGCAGGCGGAGCTTCCAGCCCGCCCTCGGCAGGGGTTTCCACACCCACAGCCTCAAGCTGTCGGTTATAAAAATCTTCCCAGGCGGCCTTTTCGGCCATTTTACGCTCGTACCATTTACGATGGTGCAGGTAAGCGTACAGGCCGTTCACCTTGCCGGTGAACATGCTGAAAAACGCCTGCCGTTCCTCCGGCATGATCGCGCCCATGTACACGTGGATAATCACCCCCGCGAACGTCGTGCCAACGGCCAGAAAATGCAGCGGCATCGCCCACTGGATAATCCACTGGAGCGATGTCGGGATGGCCTCGCTGTAGGTCAGAATCAACCCCGTGACGCCGATACCCACCGTGCCGACCACCACCAGATAGCTGTACAGCTTCTGGCCGCCGTTGTAGGCGTCCTGCGGCGGCAGTTCCTGATTTTTCTTGAACCCAAACATCTGGAAGGGGCGAATCATCAGCCACTTCCAATCATCCCTATCCATGAACATACGCTGCGCTGCGAAGGGGATGAAGTACTTCCGAAAGCCGAAAAGCACGTTAAAAATCAGCACGAAGAACCAGACTTGCCCAAAAATGGAATGCCAGTGAATTAACGGCGCTAACCCGCCGAAAATCTGATTCATCAGATTATTCCAGGCTTCCGGCACAAAAGGATATATCTTGCCCAGCAAAATCCCCAGCCCTGTTGGCAGCAGGAACAGCCACATGGCGACATTAAACCAGTGAGTCAGGATGTTGGCGGTATAGTGTTTCACCAGCGTTTGCTGGCGCAGGGCTTCGCGCTCCTCTAAGGTCAATTTTTCGTGGGACATCAGCCTATGCCTCTTCGTACTCGTTTTCGCCCTTAAACAGTTGGAAGATAAAAGCCAGCGCCTGCCCGCCGAAGGCCAATGCCACCGCCGCTTTAACCACCGGCAGCGCGACGGTGTGCCAGAACGTTTCCGCCGGGACGGGTTCGCGCGGCTGCGGGCTGACCTGCACCGCCGCAGCTGCTGGAGATGATAGGTACAGCGTCATCGGCTGCGTATTCACCTCGTTGGTGATCGGGCGGTAGACAGCGCGGCCTGCAATGGCCCGGCTGACGGTGCTTTCGGGGTCGTTCAGGTCGCCAAACAGCCGCGCCCCCCCGATGCAGGTCGCCACGCAGGCCGGCATTTCCCCCGCTTCAACGCGGTGGAAGCAGGCCGAACACTTATCGGCCTTGCCGGTTACAGTGTTACGAAAACGCGCCTGATACGGGCAGGCGTTCACGCACAGACCACAGCCGATGCAGGCTTCTTCATCAATCAACACCAGCCCATCCTCGCGCTTGAAGGTCGCCCCGGTGGGACAGGCATCCACGCACCAGGGGTCTTCGCAGTGATGGCACTGCGCCGGGATAAACGTCTGCGACAAGTTCGGGAAAACACCCTGCGGCCCGTCGCTGTGAACCCAGATGCGCGTTTGCCCAGCGGGCGTGTTCCACTCGGCGCGGCAGGCCACCAGGCACGCGCGGCAGTCAATACAGCGCGCGGGGTCAATTACGAATGCGTATCGTTTTTTCTCAGCCATGACCTACGCCTTTTCTACCGTCACAAAGGTCTGCGTCAGGGCCTGGCCGCCGCTTACCGGGTCGGTATAGGTCACGTGTACGCGGCTGGCATTCGCGCCCCGCCCGTATGCCTTTTTCAACCCCTTGCTGGTATGGCCGAACCCCGGCGCCATATAAACGCAGTCCGGGCGAATGCCTTCCGTCACCCAAACCGTGATTTCGACTTCTCCCACATCGCTCGCCACCCGCACCAGATCGCCGTCCCGAATGCCGCGCTCTGCCGCCGCCAACGGGTGCATCCACAGGTCATGGGTGTGATAATCCACTTCGGTTAAATAGGCGTTGTTCTGGGTAGCGAACTGCGTATGCTGCCCAACCTTGCCGGTGAGCAGATAGAAGCGCCCCGCTGGCGGTTCAGGCGGCGCTTCCCATACCGGCACGGCGGGAAAACCCGCCCGGCGCAGCGTTTCCGAGGCGATTTCGACCTTACCGCTGGGAGTATCCCAGATGCGCTCGCCGCTCTTTTTCTCGCGCGGCACGTCAAAATAACCAACCTGCTTCAGATGCTCCAGCGTGACGCCGAACGGCGCAATCTGCTGGCGGATATAATCTTCCTCATCAACGTACTGGAAAAAGTCTTGCAGTCCCAACCGCCGGCCCAGTTCGCGGTAAATCCACAGCGCCGACCGCGCCTCGCCAAGCGGTTCGACAACTGGCTGGCGGATGAAAACGCGGTTGCCGACCGCATGAACCGGGTCGTAACGTTCGAGATAGGTCGCCTCCGGCAGAATCACATCGGCATACCACGACGAGTCGTTCAGGATGATGTCCACCGAGACGATAAATTCCAGTTTCTCAAACGCCTGGATAGTTTTAGCCTGGTCAGGCAGGCTCATGATCGGATTCTGGCGGCTGAAGAACCAGCCGCGCGCCTGGTAGGGCTGTCCGGTCAGGATGTTATCGCGGATTTCCTGGAACACGCCCAGTTTGAGCGGCACGAGCGGGTATTTCCAGGGTACGCCGTCAAGCCGCTGCGCGCTGATACGGGGATAAGCCGGCTGCGGCGGCGAACCTAACCCGACGTGATCTTCTTCAGGAAAGATGCAGTCCCCCTGCTCCGGGCAGATACCGATAAGCGCATTAAGAACAGCGACAGCCCGCTCCGTCTGGAAGCTGTTCACAAAGTTGCTGGTGCGCCAGTTGGGATGCGCGAAAGCAAACGGCGCGGCAGCCGCGAATTCGTGAGCGATTCGGTAAATGGTCGCTTCGGGGATTTCGGTCAGTTCAGCCGCCCAGCGCGGCGTGTATGGCTTGACGGATTCGGCCAGTTCATCAAAACCGACCGTATAGTTGTTTACAAAGTTTCTATCGTACAGGTTTTCGCTGACGATGACGTTAATCAGCGCCAGGTGGAACGCCAAGTCCATACCCGGTTTGATCGGCAGCCACTCACCGGCTTTCGCTGCCGTTTTGGTGAAGCGCGGGTCGAGTACGACGACGTGCGCGCCCTCGCTGATGACCTCCATCAACTGGCGCGTTTCGCTGGTGCTGATGCCCTCCATCAGGTTGCGCCCGGTCAGGATGATATATTTCATGCCATCATAACGGCGCGCCGGCTCCTGAATGCCATAGGTGAGCAGGTGCGCCGTGACCATCGCGTTAAAACACAGGCTGCGCTGCGTCCCGTAATTCGGGCTGCCGTAAGCATTCAGCAGGTTTTCAAACAACGGCTGGCTGAGGTTATGCGTGGAGGAAAACACCATCGCCTGCGGCCCGTAGGTATCTTTGATGCGGAGCATCTGCTCGGCGGTGAAATCGAGCGCCTCATCCCAGGTCGCCTGGCGAAAACGCCCGCTGCCGCGCTCGCCCACGCGCATCAGCGGAGCCAACACGCGGTCGGGGTCATAAGTCATCATCAAACCACTTTGCCCGCGCGCGCATAGGTTGCCCAATGAGTGCGGGTGATTCGGGTTTCCGTCCAGCTTTTCGACGACGCCGTTCCGCACCTTAGCCACCACGCCGCAGCGCCAGACGCACATTTCGCACATCGTATACACCTGATAATCGGCGGTCGGGCCGGGCAAAAAGTGTGTCGTCCCCTGCGCCCGCGCCGGTGTCAGGTCAAAGATGCCGGCTTTCGCCAGCGCCGCGCCCGTACCTGCCAGCGCCGCCCCTTTTAAAAACTGCCGTCGGGACAAAAGCCATTTTTCGCGCGTAATTTCTTCGGTCATCTTTTTCCCTTCCTGCAAAAGCAGCCTGCCGGCTGCCCTTACGGAAAATCTCGTTTAATCCCCAACCGCCTGCGGCTGCGACTCTTCCAGACCTGCCAGCACCCGCTCCTGCTCGACGACCTTTTCCAAACCGTCCGGGCGGCGGGCTTGGGTTCTCGCCAGCACGTACAGGAAGATCAAAATAGCCTCAGAAAACACAAACGCCAGCAGCAGCGGTTCAACGCCCAGGATTTCCGGCAGTTTGGCATAGGCCAGCTCAGGCCGCCCGGCGGTGATGAGCCATTGGATAAGATCGGTGCGATACAGCGCGCCGAAGATGAGGCCGCCCGTCAAAAAACCCAGCAAACCGGGGATGAGATAGTCCAGCTGACCGCGAGCAATGCCGGCGATACACGTGCCGGGGCAGAAGCCGGACAGGGCCATGCCCACCCCGAACACTGCGCCGCCGATGAAGTTCCCGGCCAGTGCAGTGGCCGTCACTGCCGTCAGGTTTAACAGCCCGAAGTGCCGCAGTGTATAGATGCCCACCATGCCGACCAGCATCCCGGTCATCATAAAACGCAGCACCGTCAGGTCGGTAAAACGAAACACATTGGCGATTTTGTAGTAGCGGTTCAGGCCGCCCTTATCCAGCACCCAGCCAAAAATAAACCCCACGCCCAGCGCGATGAGGATGTCCGGTATTGTGAGGGTCATCTTTAAATCCCCTTTCAGCCGTCTGTTAAATGCCCGACGGCGGCCTAATATTTATTCCGGTAAACCAGCAGTTGTACGACTGCGCCGCTGATAAAAATGCCGGGGATGAACAGAAACGCTGCCGGGCTGAGCTGCACGCCGCCCGCCAGCGCCAGGCCGCTCGTGCAGCCCCCTGCGATCCCCGCGCCGATTTGCAGAATCACGCCTCCGATAAAAGCGATCACCCACCGCTTCCACACCGCGCCGCCAAAAACATCCTTCCACTGTTCCACCGGCATCCATGTCAGCTTAAAGTGCCGACCGATCAAAACCGAAGCCAGCGCGCCGAAGAAAATCCCGGCTACCATCCAGAACTGCCAGCCCAATCCTTCCGTCACCGGCGGAAACATAGAAACAAAAAATTGATTGGCCGGGTCGCCGGCGGTCAGCGGCTTGCCGACTACCGCCGCCACGTTAAAAAACGTGCCGGACGCGCCCGGCGAACGGTTCGCCAGCCACAGCGCCAGCACATAGACCAACCCCAGACCGATGCCGGCGACTTCCGGCGACCACAAATCTTTTTCAAGCTGTCGCAGCAGCCATCTCATACGTTTTTCTCTCCTCTCGAAACAGGCTTTTCACCCACGTCCGAACCGCTGGCGGGGTGAGGCCGCCCCGGCACGACCGAGCCGCGCGTTTCATAAGCGCCGCTGTAGGCCAGCCGTCGCCAATCTTCATCCGGCACGGCCCGCGCTTTGCGCCACGCTTCGCCCAGGTTCTCAAACTTCCACACCAGCGCCCCGCCTACAGCCAGCAGCGCCATCCCCGCCAGCGCCACAATCAGGTTGCCAAGCTGCGAGGTATCGGTCAAGCCCAGAACTTCAATTTCGTAACGCCGGTTGAAGTCAATCAGCGCGCCGCTGGCATGGCGTTCGCCGGGGGCGGAAATCGGTTTGGATACGATGTCGGCGAGGTCTTGCGCGCCGCCGCCGGAGCCCGGCCCGCCGCCGTCCGCCGCGCTTAAATCAACGCCCAGCGCCACCGCATACACTCCGGCCTGTTCCATATAATCGTTCGGGTGGCAGGTCTGGCATGACCCCGCCACATCGGACAGCGGGTAAATCATGCCCTCGTGTGCGGCATCTTTTTCGATAGCCTGGACGTTCCCGGCATGGCAGAAAGAACAAAAATCGCCAAAGGCATGGCTCACGTGCCACTCGCCCGAAGCGTTTACAGGATATTCTGCATTCACTTCGTGGCAGTTTTTGCACGACGACGCCGAAGACCCGCATTGGGCGTCCACCGGCGTCACCATCACCAGCGCCAGCACCGGCAGCAGCGCCATGCTTAAAACCAGAAACAAAGCGCCTTTTTTCATCACTTTCTCCTTAAAATCAGGAAAAATCAGTTTTAGGGTCGACCTGGACAACCTGGGCCTGCATTAAAATGCGGTCGCGCAATATGCCGCGCAGCAGTTCAAGCGCCTGAATCAGCCGGTCATCGGCCAGCGCATAATACACCGACTGCCCCTGGCGGGTCGCTTCGACCAGCGCCCGCTCGCGCAGAATTTTGAGATGACGGGAAACGGTGGGTTGGGGAATATCCAGTTCCTCCGCGATGTCGTTGACGCTTTGCGCCTGGTTCGACAAAACGTAGAGGATCATCAGGCGTTTGGGATCACCCAGGGCATAACACACCTGATCGTGCAGCATCTGGATTTCTTTTAGAAGCTGTGGTTCCATAACACCCCCTGGAACCTGCCTATCTTCGCATATTCGCATTATTGAATAAGTGCGAACATTTGACTTGTGAGAAACATCACAAAAATTGCGTGATATTACTCCCGCTCATGGGATCGAAAAAACAGCCCGGCGGGTAACATCCGCCGGGCCGCTGCCCTCACACCGTCTGCATATCAAGGAGTTTTAACGCCGGATGTCGCTCCAGGGGGTGTCCAGCAGCGTTTCCAGTTCGATGGCGCTGGTGTACACCTGGTCGCCGTACACGCTTAAGGCCATCGCCGCCGTCAGCGCGCCGCAGCGCAGCCCGCGCGCGAAGTCGCCGCCCAGCCAGCCGTGCAGCACCCCACCTACCAGCGCATCCCCCGCCCCAACGCGATCTAAAATGACTACTTCTCGCGCCGGAACGTAAGTAAACTGCTGCCGATCCCACCCGATCACGCCGTCGGCGGACAGTGTGGTGACGATCTGCGCCGCATCTGTCCACCGCGCCAATCCCTGAACGATTTCCTCCGGGCTGCCGGAGCAGCCAAAAAGCCGCTGCGCGTCGCCGCGACTGCAAAACAACAGGTCTACCTGGCGGATGAGCGGGGCAAGCGCATCTGACGCCTGCTCCGGCGTCCACAGCCGCTCCCGATAGTTGACATCGAAGCTGACAGGGATGCCCGCCGCTTTGGCGCGCTGCAAAGCCTCTCGAACCACCGCGCCGATGGAAGGCGAAAGCGGCACCGTCAGCCCGGACAGATGCAGCAGCCGGGTATCCAGCAGGTAATCCCAATCAATATCCGCCGGGGTGAGCATAGTGAAACAAGTATTCTGCCGGTCGAAAAAGACCTGAGTCGAACGCGGCGGCACGGCGAACTCGACGTAGTACGTCGCCAGCCGCCCGCCCTCCATCCACCGCACCGCCGATGTGTCTAGCCCGGCCAGCCGGTATTCGTTGATAACCCGGCGTCCCAGCGGATTATCCGGCAGCGCGCTCACCCAGCCAGCGCGCCAGCCCAAGCGGGACAGCAGGCAGGCGACATTGGCTTCCGTCCCGGTTACATAGACGTCAAACTGGCGAGCCTGCTCCAACCGGGTGCCGGCAGGCACGCAGTAGCGAAGCTGACCTTCACCGATAGTGGTGACATCGAAGCGTGTCATAATGCCCCGGCCGTTCCCCTCTCAGGTGAGCGCCGCAGCGTAAGTGCGCTGGATGGTTTCCTGGAACTGCGCCGCTGCCGCTGCTGGGTCGGCTGCATCCCGGATCGCCCGTCCGGCGATGAAGATACCCACCGGCACGCCCGCAAAACGCGGGATGTCGTCCAGCGTCACCCCGCCGGTCACAGTAACCAGAAAGCCCATATCGGCCAGCCGCCGGATATGATCGAGGTCTTGCGCGCTCCAGCTTAGCTGGCCTTTGGTTTCGGCATCGCGGCTGCGGTGGGCGATAACTTGCGGAACGCCCATCGCCCGCCACTGCTGCGCCTGCTCATAAGTCCAGGGGTCAATCAGCTCGATCTGCACCTCACCGCCATAGTTGGCCGCCTGATTCATAACAGCCTCGACAGTGGTCAGCGTTGCGCCGCTGACGACACTGACCCAACTAGCGCCGGCCTCGAAAGCCATGCGAGAGATGATGCTGCCCGCCTCCGCAATTCGCACGTCTGCCAGAATCGGCTTTTCGGGGTACAGGCTGCGTAACACGCGGATGGCGTGCATCCCCTCGGCCAGACAGAGAATAGTCCCGGCTTCGATAATGTCAATAAATGCCTGGGCTTTTTGCAGCGGCGACAGCGCCGAAGGCAGGTCAAATGTATCCAGCGCAATCTGAAGTTTAGGCAGCGCCATATCTATCCTTTCACAGCGCCGGCCGTCAAACCGGCAATAATCTGCCGGGCGGCCACGAAAGTTAATAACAGCGGCGGAACAACCATCAGCGTACCCATCGCCATGATGCGCCCCCATTCCACACCCTGATCGGTGATATAGAGCGTGGTCGCAACCGGCAGCGTGCGCGTCATCCGGTTGGTGAGAATCAGCGCCAGGATGAACTCATTCCAGGCGATGCGAAAAGTGAAAATAGAAGCTACCGCCAAGCCGGGACGCAGAATCGGGAACAGGATGCGGAAAAATACCTGGAAAGCGCCCGCGCCGTCCACGATGGCGGCCTCTTCCAGTTCCACCGGCACCTGTTTGATGAAACCGATCAACAGCCAGATGGCGAACGGCAGGTTAAGCGCCGTATAAAACAGCACCAACCCAACGCGCCCATCCTCAATTCCCCACTCCAGCCACAACGCAAAAATCGGAATCGCCAGCACCGCCGCCGGCACCATGCGGATCAGCAGCGTCGTTTGCGCCAGTAGGCCGCGACCGGGAAACTGCATCCGGGCGATGGCAAAAGCGGCCATGCTGCCTGCTGCCAGCGTCGCCGCTGTCGAAAATAAAGCCGTCAGCACCGAATTTACCAGGAAGCGGTCGAACCGCTGGCGAGTAAGAATGTCCTCGTAGTTCGCCATCGTCGGCTGGAATATCCACACCGGCTCGCTGGCAGTGATGTCAATCTGGGTTTTGAACGATGTCGAAACCATCACGTACAGGGGCATCAAAATCACCACCGACATGATGAGCAGCACCAGATAATGCAGTACGACCGACCAGCGAAGGCGAATACCTTCGGCGCGGGGGGCAGCGGCCAGCGTTGGGGAGGCGTATTCACTCGACACGCTCATCTTAAAAATCCGCCCTTTCCTTCAGAGGATTGTTGAATACCAGAATCCCCAGGCTGAGAACGAAGATAATGCCGATCAACAGAGTCGAGATAGCCGAAGCATAACCAAGCTGCTGCGAGGTAAAAGCCGTTTTGTAAATATGCAGCGACAGCAGTTCAGTGCTGCGCCCCGGCCCGCCGAAGGTTAGGATATAGATCACCTCCAGCGCACGGAAAACATCCACCAGACGCAGCAGCAGCGTAATAAGGATGACCGAACGGATCATCGGCAGTTTGACGAACCACGTCATTTGCAGCCAGTTCGCGCCGTCAATGTAGGCCGACTCCAGAACTTCGCGCGGTACAGCCTGCAAACCTGCCAGGATGATGATGAACACAAATGGCGTCCACTGCCATATATCGGTGACGATGATCGAAGTGAAAGCCAGGTTGCGGTCGGCCAGCCAGAGCTGAGTGGTAAAACCAAACTGCTGCAAAAACGGGATGGCTTCGCCGATTTCTTCCAGGTAGAAGTTGACCAGGCCGCTGCGCGCGTCGAACAGGTAGCGCCAGATCAGCCCGACCACCACCGGCGATACCATCAGCGGCAGCACAAAAATAGTGCGGAAAAGCGCCGCGCCGCGAATCTGCCGTTCCAGCAGCAGCGCCAGCGTGATGCCCAGCGCCATCTCAATAAGGATAACCCAAAAGCCGAAACGCAGGGTCACACCCAACGATTCGCCTACCCCGGCATCCCCCAACAGGCGCTCATACGAGGCCAGACCGATATACCGCGCGCTTGCCAGCGGCGTACCCATAGACCATTCGTAAAAACTGAGCCGGAAGGCATTGACCAGTGGCACCACTAACCCAACGACCAGGATAAACACCGCTGGCAGCAAAAAAATAAAGGGAACCAAGTTACGTCGGTTATTTAAAAACTTTGCCATTTTCTTTTCGCCATTTTTTTATTACAGGCGAGATGGTGGGGGCGATTTTGCCCCCACCTATGCGGCGTGCCCTCGTTCACACCGCCTACTGCGACATACCGGGCAAATTCATCCAGTTATAGTAACCAGCGCGAGTCAGTTCCTCGCGGATCAGGCGCGCCGCCTCGTCGAGCGCTTCCTGCGCGGTCTTCTGCCCCGTCACAAACTCCGAAAGCTGCACGCCCAGAATCGGCGCATTCAGTGCGCCCCATTCTGCAATCAGCGGACGCCAGTCCACGTTGGCGCACTCAAGCTGTTTGGCGATGACTGGATATTCAGGGTACATCGCCTGCATCTCAGGGTCGAGCAGCGTGGACATCCGGCCTGGCTGCCCGCCCAGTTTCGCCAGCTTGCGGTCGGTTTCCTTGCTGGTCATCCACTGGATAAACATGAAGGCCGCTTCCGGGTTGCGGGCATTGGTGGGAATACCTATCGCAAAACCCCCGGTTTCCGCGCCGCAGGTAACGGCGGTTGGGTGCAGCGCCACACCGATCTTGCCGTCAATACGCGACTGGTTGGGGTCGCGGGTCTGGTTGATGATGCGGTCGTTATCAAGGAACATCGCTACCTCGCCCTGGAGGAACGAGTTCGAGGCTTCGCCGATGCCATAGCTGGTGACGCCGGGCGGCGAAGCGTCCAGAATGCGTTTGAGGGCTTCCGCCGCTGCCACGCCTGCTTCGCTGTTCACCACCGGATTCCAGTTATCATCCAGCACGCTGCCGCCGTAGGGGCTGAGGTGCAGCAGCCAGGCATGGACGATCTGGTGGCCGGCAGCGCCCCGGCTGGTGATGCCGTACATATTCGGCACATTGGCCGTAATCCACTCGGCAGTTTCCAGCATCTCATCGTAAGTTTCCGGCACTTTCAGATCATACTCATCGAAAATGTCCTTGCGGTACACCAGCACGCTGGTTTCACCGCTAAACGGCACACCATACAGCGCGGCGGTCACGCCGGGCAGGTAGGCGCGGCGGCCACCGACGACGCTGCCCGATTCAAGATAAGCCGGAATCAGGTCGGCGGCATCGTAGTCGGGCATAACCAGGTCGGGATTGGTGAAAAACTCCGCCATCGGTTTCAGGAAGCCCTTGTTGACATATTCGGTCTTCCAGAAGATCACCCACGACACCACGTCGTAATCACCGCCGCCCGGTTTACTCATCTCCAGAACCTGTTTGTCGTGCATACTTTCATATTGAACCGAGTCCACTTCCACCGTGATCCCGGTCAGTTCCTCAAATTCAGGGATGAGCGTCTGGGCGACCTGGAAATGATACAGCGACGGCCAGCTTACAACGATGGTCGTACCCTCAAACTGTCGCCAGGGATTCGGCGCATCCTGCGCAGATACTACGCCGAGTGACAGCAGTACCGCTATCGCCAAGAGAAAAGTTTTTTTTAGCATTTCACAAACTCCTGATAACTGGTTGATCTTTAGAATTGCCTGTGAATGTTCTTCTGCTGCCGCGCGCCTCCTTGCTGAATGTCCTGCCTGATGGCGTTATTCGTAAAATTTAAGGCCCACGCCGACGCTCATAACATGGATTTGAAGGGCAAATCCGGTTCGAGCGTGAACGCATCATCAAAACCTCGCGGATACTGGTAGATGATTTTGTTTTTGTCGTTGGGGTATACGTATTTGCCGCCGACCTGCCAAATAAACGGCTTGAAACAGTATTGCAGCCGGTCTTTACGCATATTCCATAAAACCAATATCTCGTTAGGGTCGGCTTGGAAGTTCGTCCAGATGTCGTGATGAATGGGAATAATGACCTCGGCATTGAGGCATTCGGCCATTTTAAGCAGGTCTATCGAGGTCATTTTATCGGTCATGCCGCGCGGGTTTTCGCCAAACGACCCCAGCGCGACGTTGATGATATGATCGTTGCCGTGTTTGGCGTAATAGTTGGAATAATGTGAATCCCCGCTGTGATAAACACTGCCGCCGGGCGTTTTGATGAGATAGTTAACGGCGCGTTCGTCCATCTCCTGCGGCATTTTACCCTTAAGCGTGACGCCGGGCGGCGCTGTGACCAGTTCGGTGCGGTCGAACGAATCGAGCGTAATAAGCTGGGTATCCTTAATCTCAACCACATCGCCGGGTTTGACCACGATGCAGCGGTCTTTCGGCACGCCCCAGCTTACCCACAGGTCAACACAGGTTTTTGGCCCGATGAACGGCACAGAGGCATCGTGGTTCTGCATGATGGCAGCGGCCACGTTCGGATCAATATGGTCGTCGTGGTCGTGGGTCGCTACCACGGCATCAACCTGCCGAATGGCGAAGGGGTCAAGCACGCAGACCGAGTTTCTTAAGTTGGGCTGGAGTTTTCTGACGCCGATAGCCCGCTGGTGCTGGTGCTGGTCGCGCATCCAGGGGTTCGCTTTCGTCTTTTTCCCGGTTCCTACCCACAGGTCAATACAGATGTTCGCGCCGCCTTCTGACTTCAGCCAGATGCCGGTGCAGCCCAGCCACCACATCACAAAAGTGCCGGGCGCGACAACTTCCTGTTCGATTTCTTCATTTAACCAGGTTCCCCATTCCGGGAAGGTTTTTAAAATCCAGGATTCACGTGTAATTTCGTTAACTTTCGCCATTTATGCGCCTCCTTGCCAGGGGTACGCTCCGTGCTGCGATGAAAAATATCTATCTTCAGCGTATTCGCATCCTGCACATATGTCAAATAAAATGAGAATATGTGCAGAAATCAGCATATAATCGGTGTTGGAGAGACTTTTGGGCTGGCAGCAGCGGAAAAACGACTTGAATTTGAGGCATGATGTACGGTACTGTTAGGGATAGTGAGAATTTTCTCAAACACCGGCGCGGTTGTGCAGGTTGAATAAAGGTATCGGCGATGTTGGACACACTCACTCAGGATGATCTTAATCTCCTGGTCGAAGTAGCCTGGCTGTACTACGAGCAGGAGCTGACGCAGGCGGAAATTGGGCGGCGCATCAATGTTTCGCGCTCTACCGTTTCGCGCCTTTTACAGGAAGCGCGCACCAGCGGCATCGTCACCATCACCATCAACTACAGCATCGCACGCGACGCCGACCTGGAGGATAGACTGCGAACGGCTTTTAGCCTTCAACACGTGCGCGTTTTACGCAGCCTGGGACGCCCGAAGGAGGTTGTCCGGCGCGGCATGGGGCAGCTTGCGGCGCGTTTGCTGGAACAATACGTGACCGATGAATGTGTGGTCGGCGTTTCTTATGGGCTGTCAATCGCCGATACCATCGCCCAGGTTAACCCGGCGCATCATTTTAACGTCACGGTTATTCCCATCATCGGTGCACTGGGTTCGAATAACCCGCTGATCGAAGGTATTGATCTGGCGCGCGAACTGGCAATGAAATTCGGCGCGCGCTACCGCTACCTGCACGCGCCCCTGCTGGTGGAAGACCCGCGCACGCGCGATTTACTTGTGCAGGAACCGTCTGTCCGCGACGTGCTGGCCGAAGGCGCAAAGGCGGATTGCGTAATTATCGGCATCGGCGCGCTGGAGCCGGATTCATCCAGTCTGATCTGGACGGGCTACCTCAATGAAAACGAACTGGAAGGGCTTCGGAACAAGGGCGCGGTCGGCCATATGTGCGCGCAGTTTTTCGACGACCGCGGACAGGTGTTGGATATAGACCTCAACCAGCGCGCGATCAGCATCGGGCTGTCGGCGCTTCACGACGTTAAAACTGTGATCGCGGTGGCCGGCACACGGGAAAAAGCCAGCGCTATTTTGGGCGCGCTGCGGGGTGGATACGTAGATGTACTCGTCACCGACGATCAGGCGGCAGCAGGCATCCTGGAGTTAAGCCGGTAGGCCGGTACATGAATCAGCTCAATCTGCATACTAAACAGTGGGCTTAGGGCAGTGGGCTTAGGACAGTGAGCTTAGGACAGTGAGCTTAGGACAGTGGGCTTAGGACAGTGGGCTTAGGACAGTGGGCTTAAGCCCACTGTCCGAGGTAGGCACTCTCATCTTGTTGATGTACCGGGTTGCAAACGAAAGCTTTGGTCGAATACCGGTAATTGTGATAAAGCACAGGGAGGGCTGTTGTCAGCCTGCCCTTATCGTGATAATTTCAGCAGTCTGTCACCATATTGACCCTAAAAATGCAAGGGCCCCTGCGCCCACAAGAGTGCTACAACCATGGTTTACCTGCTCGGCATTGATCTCGGAACATCCAGCGTTAAAACAATCGTTTTTGAAGCGGAAAGCGGGCAAACACTCGCCGGCGCTTCCTACGAGTACCCCATTTTTCACCCACAGCCCGGTTATGCCGAACAAAATCCCGATGATTGGTGGTCGGCAGCCGCCCAGACTGTGCGCCAGGCGGTGCAGCAGTCCGGCATTGATCCATCGGCGGTGCGGGGCATCGGCCTGGATGGGCATATGCACGGTTTCGCCTGCCTAGACGCCAGTTTACGTCCGCTTCGCCCTGCCATCATTTGGGCGGATGCGCGCAGCAAACCGCAGGTTGACACGCTCCGGGCGCGCCTGAGCGACCATGACATGGCGCAGCACGCGCCAGGGCTGCCCGCCGCCGGGTTTATGGGACCGACCCTGATGTGGCTGGCCGGCCACGAGCCGGAAACGCTGTCCCGAACCCACGTAGTTCTGATGCCCAAAGACACCGTGCGCCTGAGGATGACCGGCATCCCAGCCACCGACCCCAGCGATGCTGCCGCCACTTGGTTATTCGACATAGCCGCCAACGACTGGTCGGACTGGCTTATCGAACAGTGCCGCGCCGAGCGCCGCTACCTGCCTCCGGTCTGGCCGTCGGCGGCTGTGGCGGGCGAGCTTCTGCCATCAACAGCAGAGACGCTTGGTCTGCCGCCGGGGATACCGGTTGTGGTCGGCAGCGCCGACCTGCCGGCCCAGGGTTTAGGACACGGCCTGTACGCGCCGGGGCGGGCGCTGTCGGTCATCGGCACGGGCGGCCAGGTTTTTGCCCTGCTGACGAACCCACGCACCGACCCACAGCTTCGTTATTACATTTTTAACTACCCCATCCCGGACCGCTGGTACGTCCAGACGGCCATCCTCTCCGCCGGGCTGTCGCTGCGCTGGCTGCGCGACATCCTGGGATTGACCGCACGCCCGGACGCCTACGAATATCTGTCTCATCTGGCAAGCCAGGTTCCACCCGGCGCGGATGGGCTGGCCTTCCTGCCCTATCTGGCCGGGGAACGCACGCCGCACATGGACCCGGCAGCGACCGGGGTTTTCCTGGGGCTGCGCCTGCACCATACGGTCGGCCATTTAGCCCGCGCCGTCATGGAAGGAGTCACCTTTGCGATAGACGAATGCCTGTCGCTGGTTATCGAGGCCGCCAACGACCCGAATCTGGCGATCACCATTACCGGCGGTGCAGCAGGTTCGCCGGTCTGGCGGCAGATTCAGGCCGACATCTATCGCCGTCCGCTGGCGCTGGCGGGCGGCGCAAATCATGGCAGCGTCGGCGCGGCGCTGCTGGCCGGAGTCGGCAGCGGGGTATATGCTTCGTTCGAGGAAGCCTGCGCCCGGCTGCCCCAGGCTTCCGCTCGGGTCGAGCCAGACCCGGCCACCGCCGAAATCTATCTGTCCCGGCGCGAACACTATCGCGGCCTGTATGCCCGCTTGAAAGACGATATGCACCGGCTACAGGGTTTGTAGCGCAAAAGCCGCCGCCCCTACCAGACATACATCATCACCCAGCGCCGCCGGTCGAATCAGCGCCGGCGGAATAAAAGCCGGGTCCAGCACGTGCGCCTCGATGGCCGCACGCGCCGGGTCAAACAGCAGATCGCCCAGCAAGCTGGCGCTGCCGCCCACGACAATCACCTGCGGGCTGAGCAGGTGCAGCAGGTTGACTATCCCCAATCCCAGCCAGAAACCCGCCTCCCGCACGACTTCCAGCGCCAGGGGGTCGCCGGCCTGCGCCGCCTGACCGACTATCTGGCCGTTGATTTCCGGCGCACCTCGCAGCGACGACGGCGCGGCATCTCGCGTCAGTCGCTCCTGCGCCCGCAGCCCAACAGCCGTACCGGACGCCAGCTCCTCCAGCCGCCGCACCGAACCATCCGGCAGGGTAAAACGCATATGCCCCGGTTCGACCGCCAGCCCGCTCCATCCCGTGAACAGCCGCCCGCCGATCACCGCGCCGCCGCCGATGCCGGTGCTGATGGTCAGGTAAACCATCGGGTCGCAGCCGCGCCCTGCTCCCAGACGATACTCCGCCAGCGCGGCCAGATTGGCGTCGTTTTCCATCCAGGCTGGCGCGCCAAATGCCTCGCCAACAATGGCCGCTAGCGGCACGTCTCGCCACCCCGGCAGCGTTTTGGCATGGCGAATCACCCCGGTGCGGGAGTCCAGCGGCCCCGGCGCGGAAATGCCAACCGCCTCAATCACCGCGCCGGGCGGCACAACCCGCCGAGCAGTCTCGATGATACGCCCAATGACCGATTCGGCGGACTGGCTCACCAGCGACGGCGTTTCGTCCCGCACCTGCTGTTCTAGGTTGGCATCATACCAGGCCGTGCGCGTGCGCGTGCCGCCAAAATCAATTGCCAGAATGCCCATCGCTGCTCAATCCATTGATGAAATCGTACAAAACGTGGTCGGGGGCGGCTTGCGGCGCGCCGGCCAGCACACCTTCATGCAGCATCGTTCGCCCGCCGCGGACCACCACCACGCCGGCGCGCACCCCATCACACAGCGAAGCATAAGCAACGCGCGCCATCTCCGCTGCCAGCACGCGGTCTCGATGAGACGGCGGGCCGCCGCGCTGGGCATGTCCCAGGCGCGTATCCCGGACGCGAATACCCGTCCACTGCGGAATGTTCGCCACTACTGTTTCTTTAGTCTTTACGCCCTCAGACATCACCAGCAGGGCATGGCCGCGCGACCACACCGCTTCCCGCAGGCGTTCCGCCAGCCAGTTTTCATCATAATCATATTCCGGCAGCAGCACCACGTCCGCCCCTGCGCCGTCGGCCACCGCCAGCGCCAGAAAACCCGTATCGCCCCCCAGCGTCTCCAGCGTAAAAATCCGCCC
The DNA here is from genome assembly GCA_026645945.1 of Anaerolineae bacterium. Taxonomy (GTDB): domain Bacteria; phylum Chloroflexota; class Anaerolineae; order Aggregatilineales; family Phototrophicaceae; genus CFX2. Next base: position 11,634 of record JAPKMO010000007.1, on the reverse strand, counting down.
CGGCAGCGCGTGCGCCGTCGCCCGCATTCCATCTATGACATGGTAAGCGAAGTTGCAGGCCGAATCAAAACCCAACGTTAGCTCCGTTCCGGCCACGTCATTATCTATGGTGGTCGGAATCCCGATGCAGGGAACCCCCCAGGCCTCCAGCAGCGGCGGAATGTGGCGCAGCGAACCATCGCCGCCGAACAGCACCAGCCCTTTTATACCCCGCTCGTCCAGCCGCACTTTGAGCCGCTGCTCGGCATCCTGGCTCGATAACACCGGCTCGCGGCTGGACTCCAGCAGCGACCCGCCGACACCCGCCCAGGGCGCTGCCGCCTCCGGTTTTAAAAGGGATACCTCGCCGTTCAGCAGCCCGGCAAAACCCCCGCGCGCGCCATAAACCGCATTACCATCCCGCGCCGCCGCCCGCGCGTAATGATAAAATGCCGCATTAATCCCTGGCGCATCACCCCCGCTCACAAGCATCAACGTGTTCAATTCTATTTATCCTGATTTTACTTATTTACCATTTGCCCAGATATTTTCGCTCAATTCGCCTAAAAAGCAAAAATTTGACAATTTTGGAAAAACTTGGTAAGTTAAATACTAAAATTATTCGCCATTCATATTCATGATGAAACCTGAAGAAAGTTCTTTACTGGCTGTCGAACGTCAGCGGATCATCCTGGAAATTCTCGACCGCGAAGGGGTGGTGCGTAACGCTGAACTCAAAGAGCTGCTCAGCGTCACTGCCGCCACGATTCGTTCCGACCTACGCGAACTGGAAAACGCCGGCTACTGCGAAATCATCTGGGGCGGCGCGGTTTCCAAACGCCCCCATATGGCCGGCAGCGAGCGTTTTCTGTTCGAGCGCAGCAAACTGAATCCCGAACACAAACGCCGCATCGGCAAACGCGCTGCTCAACTGGTCGAAGTCGGCCAGACGATCATCGTGGATGCCGGCAGCACCACCGTCGAACTCATCCGGCATCTGCCGCGCGATCTGGAATATCTGCGCGTTGTCACCCCGGCGCTTAACGTGGCGGCGGCGGCAGCGCACTTCCCCAGCATCGAACTGGTCATGACCGGCGGTATTTTGCGCCATCTCACCTGGTCGCTGATCGGCCCGCAGGTCGTGCGCGCCCTAGACATCATCAATGCCGACTGGGCTTTTCTGGCCTGCGGCGGCTTCAACATGGAGCAGGGGATGACAACCTCAAACATGCTGGAGGTCGAAATTAAATACACCATGCTTAAACGCGCGGCGCGGGTGGCGCTGCTGGCCGACAGCAGCAAATTTAACCAGACACGCAGCCTTACCGTCGCTCCCCTGCACGAACTGGACGTGCTGATTACCGATACCGGCCTCGGTGACACCGACGCCGCCCGTATAGCGGAATGCGGCATCGAAGTGATACGGGTTTAACATCGTTTAGCGAAAGGAGGTTCACCGGCAAGCCGATTTTAAGATGTATCCCATCCAAAATGAGCAGCATTTAAGGGTTTTGAATTCGAGGAGAAATAATCATGTCGAAGAGACTCATTTTGTTCACGCTTTTCGCTGTGCTGGCGTTAGCGGTTGTGCCGTTTGCGGCGGCGCAGGATGCCCCCCAGACCTATAAATTCGCTTTTGTCCCGGGCGTGAACCCCGACCCGTTTTATGTCACGATGGCGGCGGGCGTGACGCAGGCAGCCATTGACCTGGGCGTGGAAATCATTCAGCAGGACCCGGCGGCCTTCGACCCGACGGTGCAGACCCCCATCATCGAAGCCCTGGTCGCGCGCGGGGACATTGACTTCCTGATTACCGCCCCCACCGACAAAGAGCAGATGATCCCCGTCCTCGAAGGCGTCCGCGATGCCGGCATCCCCCTGCTGACGGTGGATACCTTCATCGGCGACGGTGATTACGAAAACGGCGAAGTGACCTTCCCGCTGACCTACATCGGCTCGGACAACTTCCAGGGCGGCTACATCGCGTGCAGCACCCTGGCCGAAAAGCTCGGCGCGGGCGCCAAGATTTACATCCAGAACGTCCGTCCCGGCATCTCCACCACCGACCAGCGCGAGGAAGGCTGCAAAGCCGCCGCCGCCGATCTCGGCCTTGAAGTCGTCGGCGTGGACTACAACGAGGATGATGTGAACACCGCCCAGCAGCAGACCGCTGCCGTCCTCGAAGCCAACCCTGACATCAAGGGCGTCTTCGGCGCCAACACCTTCAGCGCCCAGGGCGCTGGCGCGGCAGTGCAGAACGCCGGTCTCGGCGGCGCGGTGGAGGTCGTGGCCTTCGACGCTTCCGAGTTCGCCATCGAGCTGCTGCGCGAAGGCACTGTCACCGAAGTCATCGCCCAGAAACCCGCCGATATGGGTTATATGGGCGTCATTACGGCGATGGCCTACACGCGCGGCGTGACCAGTATGCCGAAGCGCATCCCGACCGGCTACGCCGTGATGCGCCAGGACAACATTGATGACCCCGACATCGCTCGCTTCATTTACAAGGAGCAGTAAAACGGCGCGTGGTATAACCACCCTACCGCTGAGTTTCGGGGTATAATCACCAACACACAGGGGCGCAGCATACTGCGCCCCTAATACAAGAATATCGAACCCGTTTTCCTCAATGCTGGTTTTATATCTGGACTATTCCCCATGACAACAACAACCATACCCATCCGGCGAAGCGCCGAAACCCGCGACCAGATCATCAACATCCTGGCAAGAACGTGGTCGCTCGTTTTTCTGCTGGGGATGATTATCTTCTTCTCGGCTACCGGCCCAGGATTTTTGACCGTCCGCAACATCTCTAACATTCTGGTTTCCAGCACGCTCGTGATGCTGATGTCCATCGGGCAAACCTACGTCATCATCACCGCCGGGATTGACCTGTCGCTGGGCTGGACGGTCGGCCTGGCGTCGGTCGTCGGCGCAACCACCATGCGTAATCTGGCAAACGGCGGCATGGAACCGGTCTCAGCAATCGGCATCGGCGTAATCGCCGGGCTGGCGGTATCGTTGATACCCGGTCTGGTTAACGGCGTGCTGGTCGCCAAAATTAAAGTGCCGCCGTTTATCGCCACGCTCGGCATGTTCGGCGTGATTCGCGGCGCGGCTTTCTTGCTGACAGACGGCCAGAACGTCGTCGGCAATCTGCCCTCTGTCGTGCGTGATTCGCTGCGCGTCGTCGGGAACGGTAGTTTGCTGTTTTATGTCCCGGATGCCGGTTTCACCTGGTTCAGCCAGCCTCCCGACCTGTCCGCAGAACAACTGCGGACGCTGCAAAAACTTGCCCCCTACCCGGTGCTGATCGTGGCGGCAGTTGTCATCATTTTCGCCTTTATCCTGGGGCGAACTCAGTTCGGACGGCATACCTACGCCATCGGCGGCAGCAAGGACGCTGCGCTGCGCGCCGGCATCAACGTAGATCGCCACCTGCTGCTCATCTACGTCCTGGCCGCATTCACGGCGGGTATCGCGGGCGTGATGCACATCTTCCGTTTCACGGCGGGGTCGCCGCTGGCCGGCGAACAGGCGCTGCTCGATTCGGTCGCGGCAGTGGTGATCGGCGGCACAAACCTGTTCGGCGGCGAAGGCCGGCTCAGCGGCAGCGTCATCGGCGCGCTCATCATCGCCGTTTTGCAGACCGGCTTGGTCATCCTGGCGGTAGATGCGCTGTGGCAGTTCGTTGTGGTTGGTATTATCATCATCATCGCCGTCCTGGTGAACCAGTTCCAGGCTTACCTGGAGAGGCAGAAAGCTCATGAATAGTCAGATACCGATTTTACAGGCCAGACAGGTTTCCAAGTTTTTCGGCGGTTTGACGGCGCTGGATAAAGTGGATTTTGAGGTTTATCCGGGCGAAGTTGTGGCCCTGCTGGGCGATAACGGCGCCGGCAAATCCACCCTTATTAAGTGTGTCTCCGGCGTTTACCGCCCCGAACACGGGGAAATTGTTTTTAACGGCCAGACCATCACCTATCACAGCCCGGCAGCCATCCGCGATTTAGGCATCGAAACCATCTATCAAGACCTGGCGCTGGCCGAAAACCTGGATGTTGGCGGAAATGTGTTCCTGGGCAAAGAGAAAAAAAGGCGTTTTTTAGGGCTGCTGCGCGTGCTGGATGACGATTACATGCGCGGCGAAGCTAAGAAAGTGCTGGAACGCCTGGACATTCATATCCCCTCGTTAAAACAAAAACTGGTGAATCTGTCCGGCGGCCAGCGGCAGGCGGTCGCCATCGCCCGCGCCCTCTATTGGAACGCTAAACTACTGATTATGGACGAACCGACGGCAGCGCTCGGCGTGCCGGAACAGCGAAAAGTGCTGGGTCTGGTCAAATCGCTGCGCGAGCATAACATCCCGGTTATTATCATCAGCCACACCATGCAGGATGTGCTGGAGGTAGCCGACCGGATGGTGGTCATGCGGCGCGGCCGCGTGGTGGCGAATCTGCCGCGCAGCGAAGCTGATGCGGAAGTCCTGGTCAAACATATCGTCGGCGCGACCGAAGCTGCGTAGGTGTGTATGCCGCTTGATGTATTGACTTTCGGAGAAGCCCTGGTCGAAGTGATGCGCACCGGCCTCGATCAACCCCTGGAACGCCCCGGCCCGTTCATCGGCCCCTACCCCAGCGGCGCGCCTTTCATCTTCGCCGTCCAGGCGGCCCGGCTGGGTGCAAAAGCGGCTGCCATCGGCGCGGTTGGTGACGATGCTTTTGGCCGCTGTCTGCTCAACCAGCTAACGCAGGACGGTGTGAACTGTCAGGGCGTGCGAACGCTGCCCGGCCAGACCACCGGTGTAGCCTTCGTGGCCTATTCCAGCGATGGCGCGCGCGATTTTGTGTTTCACCTGCGCTATGCCGCCGCCGGGCAGATTTCCCCGGCGCTGCTGGATGAAGGGCTGTTTGACGGCCTGAAGGCGCTGCATCTGATGGGTTCAACGCTGTCCATTCACGACGATGCGCTGCAAACCGGCCTGAAGGCGCTGGAAATGGCGCAGGCGGCAGGGGCTAAAATCAGCTTCGACCCCAACCTGCGCCCGCAGTTAATGCCGCCTGACCAGGCGCGCAGGGCGTTCGCCCCTTTCCTTCAGGCTGCCGATGTCATCCTGCCGACGGTGGAGGAAGCCCTGCTGCTCACCGGCCAGGCCGCGCTCGAAGATGCCATTCAAACACTGCTGGCGGCAAAACCAGAACGCATTGTGATCGTCACCCAGGGCAAAGCCGGCTGCACTGTGTATACTCAGGATGGCGCGCTGACCGTCCCCGGTTTTCCCGTCGAGGAAACAGACCCAACCGGAGCGGGCGACTGCTTCGACGCCGGTTTCCTCGTGCGCTGGCTGGCAGGCGATTCGCCGGCTGCGGCGGCGCGTTTTGCCAATGCCTGCGGCGCGCTGGCCGTCACGGCCCAGGGGCCAATGGCAGGGGCAAAAACTTTCGACATTGTAGAGGCATTCATTCAAGAGAGGCTCGGTTGATGCTCGACCTGACAACCCTAACGCGGGAAGACCTGGAACGCCACAGTGTGGACATGCGCCAGTTCATCCATTTTCAGCGTGCAACCCTGCCAAGTGGGATGCGAATCGTTGAAGCCCATAACAGCAGCGGGCTGACCTTTACAATTCTGCTAGATCGCGGCCTGGACATCTGGACGGCGCATTACAAGGGCATTCCACTGACCTGGATCAGCCAGGGATCGCCCTACCTGCCCGACTTCGGCCAGAATTTCCTCCAGCAGTTCAACGGCGGCCTGCTGACCACTTGCGGCCTGGTTCATGTCGGCCCGCCCGAAACCGACGATCAGACCGGCGAGCAGCGCGACCTGCACGGGCGCTTTAACCGCCTGCGCGCCGAAAATGTGCAAATTCTGCCCGTCTGGCTAAAAGATAAAGTCAACGAGCAGGAATATTACACCCTGGAACTCAGCGGTTTGATTGCCGAGTCGCGCCTGTTCGGAGAACAACTGCGCCTCGAACGCACCTACTTTATGACGCTTGGCAAGCCGCAGATTGATATCTTCGACAAAGTAACCAACGTCGGCGACGAGCCGGCACCCCTGATGCTGCTGTATCATTTTAATGTCGGTTTTCCGCTGGTTTCCGAGGGCGCTAAACTATACACGCCGCACCATGCCGTTTACGCGCGCAACGAAACCGCCCGTGCCGGCCTGCATCGCTGGGCCGATTACGACGCCCCTACACCGGGTTACGTCGAACAGGTTTTTTTCCACCATGTTAAAACCATCAGCAGCGGCGGCACTGCCGAAGCCGCCCTTTTGCATGATGATTTTGGCCTTTCCGTCACCTGGGAAACGCTCAATCTGCCCTATTTAACGCAGTGGAAAAACACGCGGCAGGGTATATATGTCTCCGGCATCGAACCGGGTAACTGCATCCCCGAAGGCCAGATGGCGGCGCGGCGTAATGGCCGGCTGGTGATGATCGAACCGGGGCGCGAAAATGCCCAGCGCTTCCACTGCCGGTTGAGCATCCTTGACGGCGCGGAAGCGGTGGCGGACTGCAAAAATCGCATCGAGGAAATGCGCCAGAAAGGCGCGCCGGCTGAAGGGTGCAGACTTGATGATTACGCCGGATAAAGCACTGCTGGCAGGGGATGAAGCGCGATCTTTTACCGGAGGGCAGCGTATATGGCCGATGTGATCGTCAGCGGGCATCTCTGTCTCGATCTTATTCCGCGCATGGAATATGTGCCGTTGGGCGTATTAGGCGCGCCGGGACGGCTGTCCGAGGTCGGGGCGCTGGATTTCGCTACCGGCGGCGCGGTATCGAATACCGGCCTGGCGCTGCACCGCCTGGGTGTAAATGTGCGCCTGATGGCAACCGTTGGCGAAGACCTGATCGGCCAGGTTATTACCCGTATCCTCGAAGACCGCGACCCGGCGCTCACCCAGCTCATAACGGTCGCGTCCGGCCAGCCGGGGTCATACACTATCGTTTTATCGCCGCAGCGGGTTGACCGCATCTTCCTCCACTGCACTGGCACCAACAGCGCCTTCGGCGTTGCCAACATAGATTTTTCGCTGCTGGCCGGGGCTAAAATCTTCCACCTGGGTTATCCCCCTTTGCTGCCGCGTTTGATGGCCGACGATGGCGCGGAATTACAGGCGATCTACCGGCAGGCGCAGGCTGCCGGCGTGGTTACGTCCCTAGATATGACTTTACCTGACCCTAACGGACTCAGCGGCCAGGCCAACTGGGTGGAAATCCTGCGCCGCACCTTGCCTCATACCGATATTTTCCTGCCCAGCGTCGAAGAAATTCTGTTCATGCTGCGCCGGACGGAATACATGGCCTGGCGAGATAACCTGCGCCCGCACCTGACGGCAGAGTATTTGCGGGCGGTGGCCGACGAACTGCTGAGCATGGGCGTCGCCATTGCAGGTTTCAAACTGGGTGATCTGGGCTTATACTTAAAAACCGCCGGCGCCGACCGTTTACGGCAGCTTGCGCCGCTGAACCTGCCTATCGAAGCCTGGGCTGACCGGGAGTTGTACACGCCGGCTTACGAAGTAACCGTCGCCGGCACGACCGGGGCGGGCGATTCGGCTTATGCCGGTTTCCTGGCGGCGCTGCTGCGCGGCATGACCCCCGACGAAGCCTCTCAATGGGCCTGTGCCGTCGGCGCGTGTAATGTCGAAGCTGCCGACGCTGCCAGCGGCATCCGTACCTGGGAAGCCACCGCCGCCCGGATGCGCGCCGGCTGGCCCACGCGGCAGGCTCGCCCGCCCGGCTTTTAGGCCGGTTTATAACCTGTGGGATAATCCTCTGACAAGGAGTTCAACAACGTGAAACAAATCCTCTCCCCCGGTCGTTGGCGTGGTTTAAAAACCACCAGCACGCGCCACAACGTTTTTACAATTCTGGCCTTCGACCAGCGCGGCACATATCGCAAAATGCTCCCCCCGAATACAGATTATGACACGGCGGCGCAGATTAAATGTGAGGTCGTTACGGCGCTCTCTTACGAATCGAGCGCCATCCTGCTGGACAGCTATTACGGACTGCAAGCAGCCCTGAGCATAAGCGGCAGCAGCGGCCTGCTGATGGCGCTGGAAGAAAGCGGCTACAGCGGCGATTCCACCTACCGCCGCATCGTTTTTAATCCAAACTGGACGGTCGCCAAAATTAAGCAGGTCGGCGCGTCGGCCATCAAACTGCTGGCCTATTATCATCCTCATTCCGGCGCGCTGGCAGAGGAAGTCGAAAACGTTATCGCCAGGGTGCGCGACGAATGCCATCAGCACGACATTACCCTTTTCCTTGAGCCGGTATCCTACAGCCTGGATACTGACGTTCCGAAGGACAGCGAAACCTTTGCCCGGCTTCGCCCGCAGATTGTGCGCGATACGGCAGACCGGCTCAGCAAGCTCCAGCCGGATGTTTTAAAGCTCGAATTTCCGGTGGATGTCAGCTACGACAAAGATGAGAACTCGTGGCGCGCGGCCTGTGAGGCCGTCAGCCAGGCATCCGACGTTCCCTGGGTGCTGCTCAGCGCCGGGGTGGATTTTGAGATGTTCGAGCGCCAGACGCGCATCGCTTGCGAAGCGGGCGCCAGCGGCTTCCTGGCCGGGCGCGCCATCTGGAAAGAATCGGTCGTTATGTCACCAGAAGACCGCCAGCGATTCCTCGAAACGACAGCCTCCGACCGCCTGCGCCGGCTGACCGCGATTACGAATGAATATGCCCGCCCCTGGACGGAATTTTATACCCCGATTCCATCAACCACCGACTGGTTCGTCAATTACCCGGCGCTGGCGTAAAGTCAGCCGTAAAACGATAAAAACGCGCCGCGAGGTCTTTCGCGGCGCGTCGCGTTTTCGCCCGCAGAACACAGGCGATCACGCCTTCCCTTCGTCGTCTTTTTCCTCCAGCTTGACGCGCTCGATGGCAGCCACGATTTCATCAACGGCGGAATTAAACAGCTTGCGATACCCCTCCACCATCTCTTTCAGCGCGGCTTCGCCGTGTTTTTTGAATTCGGCGGGGATCAGGCTTTCAACCGCTTTGGTTGCCTCGGTAATCGCCTTCTTCTGATGGTCAACGAATTCTTCAAACATGCCCTCTTCTTCGGGGGTCAGAGCTTCCGCATCCGGTTTTGCTTCGGCTTTCACGATTAAAAACCTCCTTAGTTCCGAACACTTTTTGCGCGAACGGACAGAACTCGACTTTCCGGGGATGTTGGCAAACCAACACACCCCTGGAAATATTAAAGGGTTGATTTCACCTTAACCCGCTTTCGGCTTTTTCCATAAGTGCCGGATGTGAGAGATTGTCCATGATTTTTCTCACACACCATACTACCTAACCATCGGTCAGCGAAGCCGCCATAATGAGCAGATCGTGGGTGCGTTCATCGCGTGTTTTAATCCAGTCCGTCAGCAGCGCCTCCGCCTTAAAGCCGGCTTCTTCAACCATATGCTGCGCGCCTTTATCCTCGATGGCGAGGTAAACCGTCACTTTATCGAGCGGCATCTCCCGCGCCAGCGCCATCAGCTCGCGTACCAGCCGCTTACCCACGCCCCGATTACGATAAGGCGAGCTGACCAGAATGCGAATTTCCCCCAGGTGGCGATTCCAGAACAGTTGATTATAGTACAGCGTGCCGTAGCCGATCAGCCGGCCTTCATCTTCCACCATCACGCTGATGGCGCGGTTACATTCAATATCTTTAATCCAGGCATCTACCGCTTCTGGCTGCGTGATGTCCCGCCGCATAAATGACAGGTCGGCTTCAGATAAACCGCGCGCAAAATTCAGAATGGCGTGGCGATCTTTCGCCTCCATCAGCCGGAATACATACTTCGTTTCGTTGATCGAGACGCTCTTCGGAAAATCCTTTCTGAGCATTCACACCTCCCCAGTGTGGTCTGCGTTATGACCCAGATGTTTCGCCTCACGAAATCATCTGGGCGCTGCGAATCAACTCTTGCGCGGACTGCGTAAATGGCAGCAGCCGGGTAATCGAGCCTTTTTTCAGGCGCAGCTTGCCGCGCATAATCATCACCAGCGGCGGGGTTCTGCCGCTCAAAACCTCCATCCAGCTTGGGTAATCGCCTTCAATGACAAACGCGGCAGCCGCGTTCGCCTCAGCCGGGGGCAGGCTGCGCGCCCCCCGGCAAACCCCTTTGTGCAAATCCATCAGCACCGCCGTATCACGCTGAAATCCATGCTGGGGCGCAGCTTTCATAATAAATGCCAGCGCGCCGGCTTCCCAACGGGTCGAGGCTTTATAATAATCCCGATTCCCGTTGATCGCTTCCCGATAAGCCAACGCCCATTCCTCGGAGAATAATTTAGGTTTAGCCGGAAGTTCGGCCTTTGGCGGATAAACGATGGCTTCCGGCTGTTGGGCAGCGGCCTGGTGCGCCTCGGCGTCTGCCGCCGGGAGCGCCGGTTCAGCCTGGCCGACCAAAACGTGGCCGTTGGGAGGGGGTACTTCCACCGGCACTTCGACCATCGGCGCGCCGGCCATCTCGGCCTGGCTGATGACTTCAAAACCGTTAGCGCGCTCGATCATGGGCGCGTTTTCAGGTTCGCCGGCACTTGCTTCCGGCCCGGCCTCATCGGGCGGGGCAGCGACCCGGCTGGTTTCTGCTTCCGCCGCCTCTACGGGATTTATGGTTTCGGCGGCGGTTTTATCGGGAACGACATCAGCCGGGGGCAGCGCCCCAGCGGCGATCACCACTGCCGGCGGCACAGCTTCAGCCTGCGGCGCGGGCGGTGAAGCAGCTTCGGCATACGGACGCTCGATGACGACCGGCCCCATCTCTGGCACGTTGGCGGCGCGCCGCAGCGACAGAAAAGAAAGTTTGAGATAACCAGCCAGTTCGGTCACATCCGGCACAATACCCGCGTCGGCCACCAACGTCATGCTGATCTTCTGGTTATAGCTCGTCACCACGCACGCCAGCCCCATTGAGGGGTTGAGTGGAAAATAACCAAACGTGTGCAGCATTTGATGTCCCAGCAGATAAATCGGGATTTGCGGCCCGGCCACGTTCGTACACCAGGTATGCGCCAGCAGCGAAAAGGCCGTAGGAGCGACCTGCCAAATCAACGGCTGCGCCACCGACGGCATCAGTGAGGGTATCGTCAGCACCAGGTCAAGCCCTTTGGATAAAGATGACTCTTTCATCACCCGGGTATATTCACTCACCACGCGCAGCCGCTCCAGCGGGTCATCAATCCCGAATGGGATGTCTATCGGCAGCACCGAAATACGGTTGCCGAATTCCCCCTTTTCATCCTCCACCCGCATACTCACCGGGACAAGCACGCGCACGAATGCCTGTCTGATTTTTTCGCCGACCTGCTGAGTGTACCGATCCAGCGCCCCCGCCAATACCGCCAGCATCACATCGTTCACCGACGCACTGCGACCGGAGCGAATTGCCCGCACTTCCGCCAGCGAAAATTCCGCCCACCCCAGGGTGATTTTGCCTGTGTTTTTGCCGTTAATCGGCAGCTTTTCAATCGGCTTCAGATTGCCGTTAATCAGATAGGCCAGACCGATCAGCGCCTTAAGCCGCCTTTCTTTATCGGCAAAAACCCCGGCCAGCGAAAGCAAATCGCTGCCGACTTTTTTGAACATATTAAACTTGTGCGGAACATCGCGCCGGAACGATTCCGCA